>NZ_JAWJBQ010000021.1:0-68162 GCF_046535955.1 Pseudoalteromonas sp. SIMBA_162
TTTTATGTCTAAAATTTGTGATGACGGACTCGAGCGGCACTCAAGTGCGCTGCTATAAGTTAAGGTCCGGCCGCTGGGTGAGAGTAAACCGAAACGAAGTTTCGCAGTTATTCGAAGTGAGTTCATGGATGAACGATGGATGTAGCTTCATGGACGAATTAATTACTCTTTAATGGGGCTTTTACTTACAGGCTCGAGCGGCACGCAAGGTGATATTCTAAATAGTCATATCACTTTGCGTGGCTGTTTTTTCGTATTAGCTTTGTAAATGAATCAGAGGGCATAGGGCGGTACATAAAAAACCCTTGCGCCATTTCGCAGTGAGTCTTTGATACGTAATCAAGCGTTTCTTGATCCTCTATTCCCTCTGCAATAATAGATAAATCTAAGTTATGACCAATATCGATAATACACTTGGCAATGGCAGCGCTTTGTTCATCAGTAATGACATTTTGTAAGAACGATTTGTCGATTTTTAAGTAATCGATAGGCAATAACTGTAAATAACTAAACGACGAGTAACCTTTACCAAAGTCATCTAATGCAAACGCAACACCATAGTGTTTGAGCTTATGCATGGTTTTACTCATCTTCTCTTTATTTTCCATAAAAATAGATTCAGTTAACTCAATAATTAATTGATCGCCACTAATTGATGAGTTTGAAATACTTTCAATAATGTAATCAATAAAATGTTCGTCCTGAAATTCAATAATTGATAGGTTAACTGCAAGCTTTAAAGGCGCGATGCCCTCTAGTTGCCATTGCTCTAATAGCGATATAGCCGAGCTAATAGCAAACTCACCTATTTTTTTTATTAGCCCAGTTGATTCAGCAATAGGAATAAATAAATCGGGCGGTACAGACTCTCCGCTAGCCGTAAACCAGCGCATTAATACTTCAGCTCCCAAGATCTGATTGCAGTCTAAACCTATTTTAGGTTGTAGATATACTTCTAATTCTTGGTTGTTTATTGCTTTGCGAAGTTCGCGCTCAATATCCATTTGTTCACGGGCATGAGCTTCTAATTTCCTATGATAAAAACGGTAGGCATTTTTGCCATTATTTTTGGCATCATACATCGCCATATCGGCGTTACTAAGCAAGGAGTCGGGCGTAATACCATCTTGTGGATACAATGCAATTCCAATGCTTGATGATACATATTGAGGTCGACCATTTATAATAAATTCTTTACTTATTGCCTCTAACAACGCCTCGCATAAGTTTTCAATATTATTTTTAGACTTAACAAGCTCAACAAGTATTACAAACTCATCACCACCTATTCGGGCAAGTGTGTCTTGCTCTCTTAAACGGTGATTAATACGCTCTACCATTTTTATCAGTAGTTCGTCGCCGCCTTTGTGGCCCTCAGTGTCGTTAACTCGCTTAAAGTTGTCTAAGTCTAAAAAGAGCACTGCGGTCATCGAATCATCGCGTCTTGCAAGGGTTAGTGAATGCTCCAGACGGTCCATAAATAATTGACGGTTTGCTAAACCAGTTAGGGCGTCATGGTAGGCTTGAAAATGAATGATTTCTTCATGTTCTTTTTCAACACTGATATCACGAATACAAAATACACGACCAATAAGTTGGCCATTTTTAAGCTGAGGAAGTGAGCGGTAGCTATAATGTTTGTCGTCGATAGATTCAAACTCGCCACTCAAGGCCTGTTTTGAGTTTGCTTTTAATTGCGCGATAATGTCGGCGCTTTTGTTGCCTTTTTTTATTATTGTATCTATTTGGCTAAAGTAATTATATGCGTTTAAATTAAAGCGCTCGAAGAACTCTCTGGCCATTATATTGGCACTCACAACGTTACCTTTTAGGTCTAGCACAGTAACTTGTTCGCCTATAGCGTCAAATGTTGCATTAAGCACGCTAATTGAATGTTCTAATTGTTGCTGTGTATCAGAAAGCTCATTAAGTTGGTTTTTAAGTAAATCATTACGTTCGTTTAATTCGTTAGACGTAATAAATAATGAGCGCTCTAAAATATTGGTTTCGCGCTCATTCAGTTCATAAGCATCAGATACCCGCGATATAATATCGGCATACTCTTGAACAAAGCTTTCATCCACCTTACTACGTTTTAACTGGCGTGCTAACAGTTTATGCAACTTGTAAACCTCCTAGTCTTCACTTAATAAAGTCAGGGTCATGGTTTGATTATGTAAATGACATGGCCCCAGAGGTACGTGAGGCGATAACTCGCCGTAAGAGTAAAAGCCGGTTCTAGTGCAGTTTTCGGGAAGTAAGTCTGCAATTGTTTCAAGCTCTTCTTCAATTAATTGGTCGAGTATTATTCGTCGGCCAACACAACTCACTAAAAGCGCAAGGCTAGGCTGGTTGCTGCCCATCATTTGTATGGCTGCTTCACCTGCCTGTTGTGCTCCATCAATCAGATTTTCGTAGTTTGCGCGCATTAGTTGGCATTTAGCACCCTCTGGGAGGTTACCCGCAAAGGTCATGCTTTTTTTATCTTCATCAATACTTAAAATGGTTCTGACTACGGCTTGTTCTTCACCAACTTCCTGCATAGATAACGGGAATAATAAAGCAGAACTTGGCAGGCCGTCAGCGTATTCACCCAGCATCGTTTTGTACAACTCCAGTGACGGACTGTGATCTACTTCGTAAAGGGTATTTTTAGTTGATTTGGTAATTTCGCGTATAGGGCCAAATGGTTTCCACCCACCCATGGTGCCATGGCTAATATTTAACTTTTCGCCATAAAACCCAACAACAACGACTAAGCCTTTAGTTACGTTATCGTTGTGCCATACTATGGTTTCTTTAAAGCGGGCCTGATCACCCGCTAAGCCACCGGTCACAAGTACGTTTTTAGGTAATGCGCCAGTAATACTCTCAATGAGCTCGCTGCCATTTATAAGCTGTCCATCAGAAACAACAAACACATAACGTAAGCCATTATGATCTAATTGATTTACAAGTGCAGCGCCCAAAGAGCTTGAGTCGGCATAGTTACTAATGTTATCTGACTTGGCAACAACATGACTTTTCTCAAAGTGGACGGCGGTCAGCGCTATGCTTTCGTCGTGTATTTCACTACCTTGAATTTCTCCGCTGGTAGAGCACCCTACAATTTCAGCCTCAGGGAAAGATGATTTTAATTGTGACAACATGTGCGATGTTGCCATGACATGTCTGTCACCAAAAGCAAATACTAATGCGGCATCAGAATTTATTGGTAACGGCGTTTGCCATTCGCCTTCTTTATAAATAGATTGAAAAGTGTTCATAATTTAAAGGCTTTCCCGTACAACTATGTTATTTATAATATAGATTATAGGGTAAATGCAGGTAAATCCACATTTGTTACGTTTAATTAACGCTTTTTTATAGTGTTTACCATTTTATAAATTAAGTATTTAACTCTTTTAGATAAGTAATGTGGCTTCACATTTAAAAATTGATTTTTTGCTTAAATACAATGAAATCCAACTTTAATGTTTTAGCGTACAATATAATTAAGTATCATGTTTACAACACGGTTTTAAGAACGTTCATATGACTCAGCTAAGTGCCAAACAAAATATTCAAGCAATTGTTAAAGCCATAAAAGCAGAAGAGGCAGTACTACGCCAAAAATACCCTTTGCTTGCTCATCAAAATACCATTGGACTTGTTATATTATTGCTCTCGTTGAGTGCTTTAATTGGCGTTGGTGTTTTGTATTACCTTGCCATTATTCCTGCATGGACTTGTATTATTTTAGCAGCGATGGCGGCTTCGATTTCGCATGAACTTGAACACGATCTAATTCATAAGCAGTATTTTAGTAATCAGCCCATAATTCATAATTTTATGATGTTAACTGTTTGGTTAATGAGGCCGAACACCATTAGCCCGTGGTATAGACGCAAAATGCATTTACATCATCATAAAACATCAGGTACAAAGCAAGATCTCGAAGAACGCTTAGTGGGCAATGGTATTAAAAACCCATTTATGCGTGTGCTTGTTATTGTGGACGGTTTGCTTGGTTTAGTTATTAATGCCAAACGTTTTAGTAAAGAAATTAAAGGGTTTAGTTTTTTTAGCGTATTTAATGCGGGCTTTCCAGTAACAACAACATACTTCATTATTTTGTATAGCGTAATTATATTCCATACAGTTAACTTTTTTGTACCCATTGAAGCAAGCACTCCGGCTCTAGCGTTAGAGGTTTTAAATGTGTTTGAATTTATGATGATTGTGTTAATTGTGCCTAATATAGTGCGTTCAAGCTCGCTTAATTTTGTCACATCAAGCATGCATTACTATGGCGGCGTTAATAACATGCTAGAGCAAACTCATGTACTAACAAGCCGTTTATTTATGCCGTTTCACTTGTTTTGTTTTAATTTTGGTAAAACGCATACCATCCATCACTTTGTACCAAACCAACCTTTTTATCTGCGCCAAATGTTAAGTGAAAAAATACTTAAAGTGATGCAACAACACAACGTGCGCTTTAACGATTTTGACAGCATTAAAAATGCAAACGCTTATAAAGCCCAAGCTAATTAATGCAAAAGCAATTTGAGCTTTATTTTTAAAACCAATCGTATTTGCGATTGGTTTTTTTTAATTACATTTACCAATTAAATTAAGTTTTAGTATCGCAGAGTAAATCTATGTCGTCTGTGCGATTTAAGGATAGTGCATTTAAAATGGTGTAGGCTATAACTCAACAGCACTTTTCTATAATACTAAATCGGTTGTTGGGCTTCATTAAAATAATAAAGGAAAACAGGATGAAAAAATCACTACTTTCAGTGGTATTAGGTTTTGCTGCACTTGGTACATTTAACGCGCAGGCAAACCTTGATCAACACGTTAAAAATGTAGAGCAGCAGGTAATTGAATGGCGACGTGACTTTCACCAAAACCCTGAGCTTGGTAATCGCGAAACACGTACCGCAGGCATTGTGGCTAAACACTTAAAGTCGTTAGGTATGCAAGTACAAACCGATATTGCTTACACCGGTGTTGTGGGAATTTTAAAAGGCGCAAAGCCAGGCCCTACAGTAATGCTACGTGCTGATATGGATGCACTACCGGTAACAGAAAAAACAGATGTGCCATTTAAATCAACCAAAACCACAAATTTCCGCGGTGTAGATGTGGGTGTAATGCATGCCTGTGGGCACGACACGCATGTAGCCATGTTGATGGGCGCAGCACAAGTATTGGCCGATATGAAAAGCGAGCTGCACGGTAATATTATGTTTGTGTTTCAGCCAGCTGAAGAGGGCGCACCTATTGGCGAGGAAGGCGGTGCAGAATTGATGCTCAAAGAGGGGATATTTACCAAATATAAACCCGACGTGGCATTTGGTCTTCACATAACATCGAGCTTACACAGCGGCAAAATTGGTTACAGAAGCGGCCCTGCTATGGCCAGTTCTGATAGGTTTGAAATTACTGTTAATGGTCGTCAAGCACATGGTTCAGCACCGTGGACTGGGGTTGACCCTATTGCAGCGGCTGCACAAATTGTAACGGGTGTTAATCATATTGTGAGCCGCCAAGTAAATATAACCAAAGAGCCCGCAATTGTGTCGTTTGGCAAAATAGCAGGTGGAGTGCGCAATAATATAATTCCTGAAAAAGTTGAAATGGTAGGTACAATTCGCAATTTTGATATGAATAATAGAGCACAGATTTTTGAAAAAATAAAAACAACGGCTACACATATTGCTAAGTCGTCGGGAGCAACTGCCGATGTGCATATTCATGAAGGTTACCCAGTAACGGTGAATAACCCTGAGCTTACTGCGCAAATGCTGCCAACCCTCGCAAAAGCGGCGGGTATAAATAACGTAGTGGAAATGAATAAGATTACAGGTGCAGAAGACTTTTCGTTTTATGCATTAGAAATCCCAAGTGTCTTTGTATTTTTAGGTGGTACGCCAAGTAGCCAAGATTTAAAAACGGTACCAAGTAATCATTCACCTTATTTTTATGCTGACGAATCATCGTTTAAAGTAGGGACTAAGGCATTAAGCCTGCTCGCTGTAGATTACTTAGATAGTAAAAAGTAGGCTGCTAACAATTGAGTTAGTAAAAGTCATAAGCTAACTCAATGTATTTTAAGCGCAGTACGTAAAGATGTGTGAAGGCTCTATAGGCCTATGTTAGAGGATTACTATATGAAAATCACAGGAAGCTGTTTTTGTGGCGATATAACTTATGAGGCCACCACACAAAATAATAACGTAGTAGTATGTCATTGCAGTGATTGCCAACGGATGTCGAGTGGACCATTTAGAGCCGTTGTAATTGCAGATCCTAATTCGGTTGATTTTACAAAAGGACAACCGAAAGAGTATGTAAAAACAGCGCAAAGTGGCAATAAGCGAGCGCAAGGTTTTTGTGCAAATTGCGGTACGTCACTTTATGCAACAAATGAGTCTCCTATCGATCGTATATATGGGTTGCGTTTAGGTTCGATTGATCAGCGCGATTTGTTTAAACCTTCAATACAAATTTGGACAAAGTCAGCATTGCCTTGGCTTGATGATTTACATCATGTTGATGCATTTGATAGCACCCCTAAGAATTAGTCTTATAAATGCTTTAAACCTCATTCCTGCAGTAAAATAAAGCGACTTATACGTATATAAGCCGCTTTATTTTAATAGCTTTATTTACCAAGTATACGATGCCGATAACATGGCATTGCGTGGTTTACCCGGAAAATATCTATCGCCTGTAAAACTAGTGTAATCAGCTCGCTCTGCATACGCTTTATTGGTCACATTTATAATACGAGCCATAACTTCAAGATTTTTAGTTGCTTGCCACTGGGCGCGTAAGCTAAGAACCGAATGGCCTTCGTATTCATTTAAGTTCTCAGGGTCTGTGTAGTAATGGCCAACATGATGCCATTGAAGTGCAAATTGGGTGTTGTTACGTGCTTGCCATGTAATATCAATATTAGCAATGTTGCGTGGTGCGGTATCTATGTCGTTGCCATTTATGTTTAGGCCGTTAATAACTTGGTTGTTAGTGTAACTATGTTTAGCATGTGTACCTGCAAAGTTAACCGACACGTTATTGGGTAATTGATAATTAAGTTCAAGTTCCACACCTCGATGGCGAGAGCTGCCATCATTTACAGTGAAAAAGTCGCTATCACGGTAAATAGTATTGTGTTTACTCATAGCATATACAGATAAGCCGTAATTAAATGCACTGTATAATCCTTTTATACCAAACTCAGCGTTGTTAGCTATTTCTGGGTTTAAATTAGCGGTGGTTTGCTCGCGTTGTAATTGATATAACTCAGCAGCTTGTGGCGCTCGGTAACCGCGAGAAAAGTTAGCATAAAACGTGTTATTACTGTTGTATTGGTAACTTATTCCAAGTTTAGGTGAGGCATTACTAAAGCTATTTTTAGTGCTAGCAGGGCGACTGTATCGGCACCCACCAAACCCGCACTCGCTACCATCTTCTTTTGTTCTGCCCGCAAGCATATTATTTGTGTAGTCGTACTGCATGTGCTCGTAACGAACCCCGGCCGTTAATAGCCATTTATTTAATTGCCAATTCACGGATGCAAATGGTGCATAAAGTGTGGCATTGACGTTGTAATCGTAATGTTTACCCTGTGGCACGGTAGCCACTAAAAATGCCGAACCTTGCGTTGCCTCGTTTTGACTTTGTAAAAAGTCGGCTTGGGTGTACTCGCCATCTAAGCCTAGGTTCAGAGTTACATTGTTATTTATACTGTGCTTATAAAGCGATTGAACCCCAATACCTGTTTGGCTGTTTTTTTCAAGCGGTGTACCTGGTAAAAAGTGCTTAAAAAAGTCCATACTTTGATCGCGCATATACACAGTGGTAGAAAGTACATCGTTATTGGCTAATTGCCATGTTGCATTGCTCCACGCTCGCAAAGATGTTGCCTTTCTAAATGCATCAGGATCGAAGTTTTGCTGTGCTATATCTTTATTTTTATAGCTTTCAAACCCAGTAATAAAACCAGCTGTTTGCTGATCTAAATGTGTATAAGTTATACCTGATGTGAGCAATAGATTATCGCGCTCTAGACGATGGCGTATATTGACTTTTTGTTGCTTAACACTTTCATCATCACGGTACCCTGTATCGTCAGTAATGCTGGCGTTTATGCCAATTCCGCTGTTCCCATAGTCTTGCCCTGCACGTAATTTAATGCGTGCATAGCCATATGAGCCATAATCTACGCCAAATAAGCCGCCGCCTTGAGTTGTGTCGGGTGTTATTACATTAATAACACCATGCACAGCATTTGAGCCATATAAAGCTGAGCCCGGCCCTTTTAACACCTCAATACGTTGGGCCATTTCACTATGCGATTCAAATAGCTCGTTAATATTACAAAAACCTGCAGCGCGAAGTGCTATTCCATCTTCTAAAGTTAGCAAACCACCACATGCGCCAGCCCCAGACAAAACTGGCGAGCGAAGCGCAGGTAAATATTCTTGGCCATTGCCGCGTTGCACATTAGCACCAGCAACGCGTTGCAGGGCTTCTTCAATATGAGTAGGTGCAATACTTTTAAGTTGCGCATCGGTTAAGGTAGAAATAGACAATGGGAGTGAGCTAGAAAGTGCTTCTACCCTTGATGCTGTGGTGGTAATAACTTCAATTGAGTCTGTACTTTTCTGATCAGCAACAACAGCTTGGCTAAACGGCAAAATGAGCGGCAAACAATAATATTTCATACATACCTAAAACGTTTGGGGAAATAGCTTGGTTAAATGATATGTGGTTTTTATAGGCTTTTAAACTTGTTGCGTTAAAGTGCATGTATAACCGTAAATTATTGTTCGTAATATTGCTTTATTTGCTTATCAATTAAATTTATATCGACTACACCCGGCTTAAATGCAATATAAACAGGTAAGCTGGATTCATGGAACTGACGAGCGTGAATGCCGACACTGCTTTTTGCAAACCAAAGCCCAGCTTGATAATTAGTGATTATAAAATCAACACGCTTTTTTTCTAATAACTTGAAAGAATCTGACGTTGAAAGTGTATGCATTATATTTTTAGGCAATATATTGTATTTATCAGCTATTTCATTAGGTAAGGCAACGCCTCGGAGCATAGCTATTCTAGTGCTAGAAAAGTCTTTGTTATTTAGGGTACTTTTATCTAAAGCAAATAATCCAAATTTGGTCACATGTGTAGGGTGCTGAGTAAACTCTAAATGCTTTTCACGTAGGGTGTTTGTTGCTAAAGAGAAATAACAGTCGTAATATTTAAGGGTCATTTCTTTTTTTACGCGTGCCCAAGGTAAGTGTATTACTTTAATGTTTAAGCCTAAGCTTTGATTTAAGTAATTTATTAGATCAATGTCTGAACCCGTAAATGTGTTTTTTTGCTCGTCGAAAATAGTATAAGGCGGGTAGTGAGTTGTAACGCAGCGTAATGTTTTACCTGACTCGGCAACTGCTAACGATGGCGCCATTAAAGCGAAGATTAATAAAATAAAACGCATGACTATCAAATCCATTTTCTTTTAAGTATATAAGCTATTTTTTAATTTTAAAGTGAGTGATGAAATTGATGATCTACGCGTTTTTAAGTCGCGTATAAATTTAATTTTTGGAACACACCATGTTTAACGCAGAGCAGCAATCACGCATTATTGAAATGGCGTGGGAAGATAGAACGCCATTCGAAGCCATTGAACAACTATACGGATTAAAATACCCTCAGCTCGTCGTTTTTATGCGAGAGCACATCTCTAAAGGGAGCTTTAAAGTGTGGCGTAAGCGCCACGCAGGGCGTAAAACTAAGCACTTAAAGTTACGCGATCCCGCTATTATGCGCAGTCATTGTAAAACTCAGTACAAACACCGTTAACACCGTAAATTTAAGCGCTATTTCATTTGATGTTCATCCTAGCTTGTTAGTCTTAGATGACTTTTAGCACTGGAGATACTTATGAAAGCAGCTATTTATATCACACTCATCACACTTGCGCTGTCATCTGTTGGGGCACAAGCTAACCCAAACAAAGACAATCATGGCCAGCACCAAGGTAAAAAGGTTGGCCATAAAAAACACAAGCATCATGATCATAACTCTCTTTCTAAAAAAGAGAAAAAGCAGTTACTTCGTGCAGGGTGGACTCCGCCAGGTAAAAATAAGCGTTACCATACTGGTGATATTTTAGAGGTGGATATATACAAACGTGGTAGGGTTGTTGAACGTTCGAGAAATAATGGTACTGTAAGTATTGAAATCGACCGTAAAATTATCCACTTAGTACACGATACACGAGAAATCTTATCAATTTTGAGTCGCTAAATTAATTTAAAGGGATTTAAGTAATGCTTACATTGTTGGCTGTAACTACTGGCTTTTTTTTACTGGTAACTTTACTACCCATGTCATACAGCCAGCACTACTTGGTTAGAAGTTGCGATTTTGTTCGCTTACAAGTGTTATATATTGCTGGTTTTATATTTGCTAGTTCACTATTTTTGTTATGGCTAAATAGTGATACGCACTATATTTATATTACGCTCGCATCTGTAATTATTATGGTTTTACAAGGTAAGTGGATCTTTCCTTATACTTGGCTTGCAAAAAAAGAAGTACAAAGCGCGAGCAAAAACAGCGGGCACAGCATAAGAATAATGTCGGCTAATGTGCTAATGTCAAACCACAATAGTGAGCAACTAATAGCGTTGGTGAATCAGCATAAACCTGACTTACTTATTACACTTGAAAGCGATAGCTGGTGGGAAGAAAAGCTATCGGTCCTTAAAAAAAACTACCCTCATTATATTGAATGCCCTAAAGACAATCGCTATGGCATGCATTTATACAGCAAATTTAAATTACTCGATGCGCAAATATGTGAACTCATTGAAGATGATATTCCTTCATTTCATATTTTATTTGAAAACGACGAAGGCCTTGAAATGCAAGGGCACTTTATTCACCCTGCACCACCAAGCCCAACTGAAGAAGATTCATCGCGCCCACGCGACTCAGAACTAATAATGGTTGCCAAAGCAGTTAAAAACCCAACTCGTCCAACAATCGTAGCGGGTGATTTAAACGATGTAGCATGGTCGCGCAGTACGCGATTATTTATGCAAATAAGTGGCTTTTTAGATCCCCGTAAAGGTCGCGGCTTTTATAACACATTCCACGCTGGTTACTTTTTTATGCGCTGGCCGCTCGACCACCTTTTTCATAGCCAGGGTTTTAAGGTTAAGCGTATTGAGCGCTTAGCCAAATATGGCTCAGACCACTTTGCGCTGCTTACCGAGCTTTCTTATGAAAATGCTAGTCAGCAGTCATTAGAGGACAAACCCGACGAGTTAAAGCAAGAAGAAGTAGCAGAACTTACCATGAGCAAAGCCGATAAGCGAAAAGTCCCCAAGTTTGAAAAATAGTAATTGTTATTAGGTTGTGTAGGTCGGATAAGCGAAGCGCCAACGACTAAGCATTAACGTATAAATATCTAGCGCCTCGGCAACGTCCTTTGACATGACATCGTCTCATAAGCTTAGTTCGACTGCTTTGATTTTGAAATTAACGGGGTAAAACGATGTCTATCTAGATTGGGTATATCTAGGCATTTTAGCCTCCTCAAAGTAATGAGGAGGTGTCTACTAAAACGGGTGAGGAGTAATTACCCTTTTGAGTGCATTGTTATATTTTTATTGCGCCAAGTCTTCTTTTTTGGTTGAAACAGCCAATAGTGATATTGAAGCGGCATAAGTAGAAAAGAAAGCGATATACGCCACACACAAACCGACTAAGCCGAAAACATTGCTTTCAATTGATATGTCATAAATTAAATATGCTGATATTGGTAATGAGATAATTGAAAAAGCTTTACCGCGAGAAAGGATCACTAGCTTATTTTTAATATAAGGAATTGCAAGGATCAATACTGGAATCAATAATAGCCCAGCAAATAATATATCGATTTTAACTTCTGAATTCATTTAATGCTCCAATTCGTTTAAAAATATAACGCTTGATCAAGAAGCGGTCTAGGCTTGCTAAACTTATGTTACGAAGGAACTCGATCAAGCCGTGACGAGTCTTTCTTCAGTGACTTGTTATATTTATGTCACTTTAATACTTTATCTAAGTAAGGTTCGATTTCAGCACTTTCATCATTAGCGGTCTTTATCCCAAGAATGAGTATGGAAAGAGCAAACCAGCCAATAGCGAAACCAAAATTAAAAAGTATTAAGAAGACTAAAGCTGGTATTCCGCACCAAAGAAACATAATTAGCAATCGGCGAGAAATATTTATAGGTTTGTCTTCTCTGAATTGTTTAACTGCGCTATTTACGATCTCCATTTTTCACTTTGCTTGAGACCTTTTTATCTTTTTTCATCATATAAATTAAAATAAAACATTAAACCTCCTTGTAAATATAATGCCCATTTAAGGGGCTAATAATTGTTTGCTTATATTGTGTAGCGAAGCGAAACCGAGCAAACTGCTAGCAGCACAGTCCCGCTTTAAATTATTGTTAACTTTATCTTTAGTTATTAACTTTATTTTTATTTGCACGTAAACCTGCAAAATAGGTTATAGCTGCAATTGGTAGACAAATAAAACCGTATGCTTGAAAGCTTTCTATAAAACCATTTTTTTCACTTACAATTCCAGCAACTAAAACACCACAGATTGTAGGCAATAAAATAGCCGCAGCCCCATATATAACTTTTTTCATTACTAATTCCTTTTTTTAGATTGAACAATTCACGTATAGGCCGATGAAGTTAACGCCCAAATAACGGGCAAAAAATAGTTGGTTAAAATAGCGACGCAGGAGCAAAACCAACTGTTTTTTGTCCTGTTAATTTGCTCGTTATGTGTTTTTTGCACTCCACTTTCCAGTGACAATCATGACATAAACACCGATGGTAATTGTACCAAGCATTAACCCTATGAATGGCGAGGAACTGCCAACAAAAATAGACATACCAAGTGAAGTACCTAAACATAAGGTTAAAGCACCAAGTTGTGATCGATTGAGTTTATTATTAAATTTCATTTTGGACTCCTAATCCGTGAATTTACTGTGAATAATCCTAAACACATAACGCCGTTTTATGTTTACACTACTTCCATGGAATCCATGATTTGGGTGCATGACCTGTTACCGCAACTTTTAAAAACAATAGGAAGCAATAAGGAACTGATAATATACCGAATACATCCCTAAAACTTAGGTTATCAAAATTGACATTACCGCGTTCAAAAAGTGCAAATAACAAGCTACAAAAAGCAATAAGCCCACAAATAATAAATATTATTGCCAAAATTCTAATAAACAAAATAACTTTTTCACCGTTCCATGGTGCTTCCATAAAACCTCCTTCTAAACATAAACGCCTCAATAATAAGTGAACCATGTGCTGGCGGGCGATTTGCTCAGCAAAGGCATGACAGCCTTGGTGAATCTTAATTTATTGACTTGTTAGCTTTGCATTACTCATTTACTTTCAAGTTATTAGCTTTAAGCCAGTAGCCTGACATTTTATAATAAGTAATAAACCACCCTAAAATACTTATTATAACACTTAGTCCATACTGTCTTGCCAAAGGTACATAAACTATAAATAAGATCATAGCCAATGAATATAAACCAACTGTCGACCAAAAAACTTTAGACGAGACAAGTTTTAAACGTACTTTGCAACTAGAGCAGTTGAAGTAAAATGGAAAACGACTAAAAGATAAGCCAAACGGCTCAATTTCATGGTTACACTTTGGACAATTTCCGTGACTCAAAATACCTCCTTGTAAAGCTAACAATTTAATCAAAGGACACTTTCCCTATATTTGCTTAAAAAGGTCCTAATTCATGAGTTTTTACTATTAGCAAATAGTGTAACTTATTGCCAGCTATAAATATTATGCTTAATGTAGGTTATTTAAGCATGTAGAAAAAAAGAAAGTTTCCTCTTATTATTCCTAAACTAGCGCTCACCTTGGTAAAGGTTGCTTTGCATTGTGAATTCATCGTTGCCTTTTAGGCCAACCCTCTGGTTTTTATCTTATTTTTAAGCTCTGATTTTGTCGCATTTATAGTGTTTTTCTAGCTTGCTCAATGCATTCAAACTTTTTACTTGTAACGCTTTTTATGTTTTGTTCACCACCGCATTCAATGGCAGCCATTTTTTTGTGGTTATATGCATTGTAGGTTTGTGCTAAAGCGCCTGCTGATAATGCAACCGCTGCAATAACGACTAATTTTTTTATCGTTTTATTCATGTTTAATCCTTTATGCTGCTCTACTTAATTGAGACTTTTGCTATTAAGGCACTCAGCTTTTTATGAAATATTTAATAAGTAGTAAATAAGTTAGCAGCCATTAAGCTGGCTTAAAACCCTAAATTTGTAACAGTGTATGTTTGCTAAACTATTTTTGATTATTAGCGCTTAGCGAGCTTTTATTTGTTAAGCATAAAAAAGCCTAAAAGCGGCAGTTCGCTTTTAGGCTTAATATTTATTGCTGCTATTTTATTCAATAACAGGTATGTTGCGTTGTATTATGCGTTGGCAATCATAATACTTTTAATATTCACAAATTCGCGCATACCAAAGCCACCGTGCTCTCGGCCGTAGCCACTTTCTTTAACACCACCAAACGGTAGATTAGGCTGTGCAAGGCCGTAACCGTTAATGTTGATCATACCGGTGTCAAAGTGCTTTTTAGCCAGTTCGATGGCTTTTTTCTCATCTTTTGAAAAAATACCCCCGCCTAAACCATAGCGAGAGTCGTTGGCAATGCGCATAGCATCGTCGTTGTCTTTTGCTTTAATAAGTGAAGCGACAGGGCCAAATAATTCGTCGTCGTATGCAGGCATGCCCGGCGATAAGTTATCGAGAATTGTAGGCGGGTAGTAGTAACCCATTTGCGATGGAATTTCACCACCCGTTACAATATTTGCACCTGCTTTAACCGATTGCATGACTTGGTCATGAATACCGTCGCGTAAATCTTCACGTGCCATTGGGCCAAGGTCTGTGTCATCGGCCATGGGGTCACCCATTTTAAGGGCTTCAAATTGTTCTTTAATTTGTGCTTTAAAGTCATCGTAAAGTGACTCAACTACAACAAAACGTTTTGCTGATACACAGGTTTCACCATTGTTGATCATACGTCCTGTTACACAGGTTTTAACGGCAAGTTCTAAATCGGCATCATCCAGTACTAAGTAAGCATCGTTACTGCCAAGCTCCAGTACTGTTTTTTTAACGTGTTTACCGGCTTCTTCGGCTACTTTTTTACCCGTACCATCACTGCCTGTAAAGGTTACACCGCTAATTGCTTTGTGGGCAATTAGGCTGCTTGCTGTTTTACCATCAATAAGTAAATTGCTAAAGCAATGCTCCGGGAAACCGGCTTGTTTAAATAGGGCTTCGATTTTTTCAGCCATGCCAAAAACGTTACCTGCGTGCTTAAGCACGGTCGTGTTACCGGCCATAATGTTAGCTACGCTGTAGCGAATAACTTGATAAAGCGGGAAGTTCCAAGGTTGAATGCCTAATAAAACGCCCGTAGGTTGGTAACTAATAATGGCGCGGCCACCGTCCATGTCTCGTTCTTCGTCCGCTAAAACTTGTGGGCCGTTTTCAGCTGTATAACGACAAATTCCGGCACATAGTTCAACTTCTTGAAAGCCTTGCTCGTAAACTTTACCCATTTCTTCGGTCATTAATTTAGCAATGGCTTCTTTTTGTTCCTCAAAAAGTGTTGCGAGGGCATTTAAATGTTTTGCGCGTTCGCTAAATGACGTTAAACGCCACTTTAAATATGTTTCGTGAGATTTTTCGATTACTTGCTCAGCCTCATGTTGAGAAAGTAGCGTGTAGGTATCGATGGTTTGCTCAGTTGCCGGATTAATCGTTTTAACTGTATTGCTCATTCCTATCTCCTTACAATTTATGTAAGCAGATAGGTGCAAATCAAAGGCCAATATAATCGCAGGAATGGTTTTGTTTTAACTTGTTGATTGTTATTGGCTATTTTATTTTTAAAGTCTTGTTTTACTTTTTTAATTTATAATTTTGTAAATTAGATAAAGTAAAAAGTACTGGTCAGTGCAAAATTTACAAACTGATTAATAAATTATACTTGGCTTTAAAATAGTATTTGTGCAATTTGTTTGAGCAGGTAGGTTTCTCGTAAAATAGAAAGGCCTTGTTTTTCACTATTAGCTAATGTGCGTTCGTTATGTGCAATTGCATCGTTTATATCAACCCACTTTGCGGTCATGCCATTTTGCTGTTCGTAGTGCTCTAATTTCGCTTTGCCAAATTCATCGGCAATATTACACACGAAGCAATACGATTTAATATGAATAATATCAAAGTCGTTTTTATACCAAGGGCGATACTCTTCGTAGAGACCAAAATCTTTAACCACAGTAATATTTTTAGCGCCGGTTTCTTCGCTCAACTCGCGAATTAAGCCTTGTTCAATGCTTTCGCCTTCATCTACACCACCGCCAGGTAGGCTATAATCTTCATAACGATTTGTGTACATAAGTAATATTTTATTGTTTTTTATTACAATGGCACGAGCGGTAATACGTGTGAAATGAGTGCCTTGGATTATATTAATACCAGAGTGGATTAAGGTTTTTAATTGCTGCATTTCATCTCCTTTTATTAACATACGAGTATATCAGCTGTATAAGTGTTACTTGCAAATAAAAATTGTTTTTATTGTGATCGTTATGCTTTCAGCTTACGTAAATAGAGGGTTGATATAATAGGACAATAAATCATTTAAGTTATTTTAAAAGATTAGCTCAATACGCACCTTTAAATTAGTTCTTAGGGTGCGTAGAATAAAAAAAAAGAACAGGGATTTATCATGTTAAACATACTTTTAGTAGATGATGACGTTGAATTTAGTGACGTTGTTTGCCACATAGTCGAATTCCTCGGCCACAATATAAGCACCGCAACCAGTTTAAAAGAAGCACACCAATGGTTTGAAAATAATACCTTTGATCATGTGTTACTTGATTTCATGTTACCTGATGGAAGCGGACTTCATTTGCTTGACCATTTAAAAATAATTGGCCAGTCTCCAAAAATTACACTCATATCGGGCCACCCTTCAGTGAAGGGAATATTGGCTGATATGTGTGAGCCTAATATTGGGCACCTTCTAAAACCCCTTCAACGCGAAGATTTAGAGCTTGTTTTAAATGGCCCTAAAAAAGTAGCCGTTAAAAAGGCAAAAACCAGTGGTATTACGCGTCATTTTGGCAGCTTAATTGGCGAGTCAGAGCCAATGCACAAACTGTACAATATGATTGAGCGAGTAGCCAAAACAAATGCCAATGTCATGTTAATGGGCGAAAGTGGCGCAGGTAAAGAAGTTGTGGCTCAGGCAATACACAATGCAAGCCAGTGCGAAGGCCCATTAGTGGCTAGTAACTGTGGTGCACTTTCGAAAGAGCTGATTGGTAGTGAATTATTTGGCCATGAAAAAGGCGCATTTACAGGTGCAATTGCGCGTAAAGAAGGGGTATTTGAGCAATCAAACGACGGTACTTTGTTTTTAGATGAAGTAACCGAAATGCCAATTGATATGCAGCCTAATTTATTACGAGTTCTTGAGACTAAAAAAGTAACGCGTGTAGGGGGCAATAAAGAAATTCCAACCAATTGTCGAGTAATCTCTGCAACTAACCGAACGTTAGAAGACTTGGCTCAAAACAACGTTATTCGTGAAGATATTTACTTTAGACTCGCAGTGTTTCCTATTGATATTCCGCCTTTAAGAGATCGAAAAGACGATATTCCATTGTTAGCAAAAGCATTTTTAGATCAGCTAAACGATGAGAATGGCACCGCATTTAGTTGGACTGCTGCACAGCTTAAAGAGCTGCAAAGTTATGAGTGGCCGGGCAATGTGCGTGAAATTCGCCATGCTATTCACCGTGCCTTTATCATGAGTGACCCGAAATCAGGCGAAGTGACACTGCCAGATAATCTAGAGTCGCCATTTTCACGTGTAAATAATCAAAGTGCTGATAACGCAGTGTCGGCTGGACAAACCATAGAAGAAGTTGAAAAAGAGCTCATTCATGCAACGCTCGACAAGGTACAAGGGAATAAAACACTTGCCGCACAAATGCTAGGAATTAGCACTAAAACACTTTATAACCGCCTTAATGCTTACGGTGGTATTGGCGAGTATAAATAAGTTGAGAGGTAACATGACGCAGAACAATCAATCGGAGCCGCTTAATAAATTAGTTCATGATGCAAGAGCCCCTTTAAATCGTATTTCAATGAATGCTGAACTAATTAAGTTAGTACTTGAAAACGATATGCCAAAAGAAAAGGCACTCGAGGCACTAAATAAAATTATTAGCAATTGCCAACAATGCAGTGAAAGCTTACAAAAAATTGTTGATTCACAATGATGAAAGCGTGTTTTATGCGCAAACAGGAAACTAAATAAGCATGCAAAAACAACAAGGTAAAGCGAATGTTACGTGGGCAGCTTTTATAGTTGTGGTGTTATCTATTATTGTGGGTAATGCATTTTTGGCATTAAATACAATTCAAGGGTTAACCCAAACACAAAAAAGCTTAGACAACACTAGCATGCTAAGTTCGGCAATAGAGCAATTGCATTTATCTATTGTACAGGCCGAGTCTGGGCAGCGTGGCTATTTATTAACGGAAGAAGATGATTACCTTACACCTTACTTCGATGCAATTGGCCAGTTAGAAGCACAAACAGACCATGTTAAATCACTGCATTCGGAAATTGATGGCCAATCAGAGCGGATAGCACAGCTACTTGTTCTGACAGAAAGCAAAATTAAAGAGCTTAAAAAAACAGTTAACTTAGCGCTTGATGATAAAGAGCGCCGTGCTTTAGCTATTTTAAATACCCATAACGGCCGAGAGCTTTACAAGCAAATTCGTGAACGCGTAAATGATATTCAAGACCGTGAATTACTGTTTAAAGTGAGCCATTTTTCAAAGCTTGCTCAAATCAAAAACGAGGCCAAAATTACGTTTGCGATTACCGCTATTACTAGTGCAATACTGATTATAGGCATGTTTGTAATGACACGCTTAAACCTCAGAAATGCCGCTCAATATCGGTTTGATCTTGAGAAACAAAACGAAACATTGGCTAGTAAAGTATCTGAACGCACGCAAGAGCTAACCTTGTATTCAGACGAGTTAAGCAGAAGTAACCGGGAGTTGGAAGAGTTTGCTTTTGTGGCGAGCCATGATTTGCAGGAACCTCTGCGTAAAATTCAAGCATTTAGTGACCGGTTAGAAACCATGTTCAAAGATGATTTAGGCGAAAAAGGCTTAGATTATATTGGCCGTATGAAAAACGCCGCACAGCGAATGTCGAACTTAATTAACGACTTGTTAGAGTTTTCGCGTGTTACTACGCGTGGTAAAGACTTTGATGATACTAACTTAAATGAAGTAGTTGACGATATTCTTAGCGACTTAGAGATTGCAATAAAAGAGTCAGATGCACAAATTGAAGTGGCAGAGTTGCCTGTTATTCAAGCAGATAAAAGCCAAATGCAGCAACTTTTTTTAAACTTACTCTCGAATGCGGTTAAGTTTAGACGCCAAGATGTGAGCCCGCATATAAAAATTAGTTACGAACATGAGGCTATTTTTAATGAAGATCACAATGCGGAATTAAGCTTTCAAGTAATTACCATAAAGGATAATGGCATAGGGTTCTCTCAAGACTATGCTGATAAAATATTTGTACCGTTTCAGCGTTTGCATGGTCGCTCACAATATAAAGGGACAGGTATTGGTCTTTCTGTGTGCAGACGGATTGTAGAGCGCCATGGCGGTACTATTACAGCTCAAAGTAAAGACGGTGAAGGTGCAACCTTCATTATAAAACTACCAGTGGAAGCTGCGCTTTTCACTTTGCAAGGAGAGGCTTAAATGCCCTACACAAAAGTTAAACCAATTACTATTTTAATGGCTGACGACGACGAAGATGATCGTTTATTAACGCAAGATGCACTTGCTGAAAGCCGAGTACTTAACGAGCTGCACTTTGTAGAAGATGGTGTTGAGTTACTTGAGTATTTGGAGCGCAAAGGAAAGTTTGCTGATAAAGAAGTATCGCCGCGTCCTGGGCTAATTTTACTTGATTTAAACATGCCAAGAATGGATGGCCGCGAGGCGTTAGAGGCGATTAAAGCAAATCCAAATTTAAAAGGGATTCCAGTTGTTATTTTAACCACATCGAAACAAGAAGAAGATATGGTTAAAGGGTATAACTTAGGTGCAGCTTCATACATTACTAAGCCTGTTACTTTTGATGGCTTAGTTGATTTGATGAAAACCCTTGGGAAATATTGGGTTGAGTTTGTAGAGTTGCCAAGTACGTTTAACGATTAATGGAGATTGTATGTTAGATAAAGTGACTCAGTTGCTACTTGTAGAAGACGATGAAGATGATTACATACTCACCTGCGACTATTTGGAGCAATTAGACTCACATACGTTTAACGTTCAATGGGTAAGCTCTCCAGAGCAAGCAATAGAAACGCTAAGTAAAAACGAGCACGATATTTGTTTGCTTGATTACCGCCTCGGGGCATCTAATGGGCTCGATGTTTTAAAAGAAGCGATAGCTAATGGCTTTAGCGGGCCTATTATTATGCTTACTGGGCAATCGGATGATGAACTAGATTCTGCGGCGCTTGACGCTGGAGCTGTTGATTACTTGATTAAAGGAGAAATGAGCTCAAGCCGTTTTGCCCGTGCAATTCGTTATGCCCTTGCCCGAAAAGATGTAGAGGGGGAGCGCGTAGAGCGCTTAAAAGCGGAAGCTGAAAACCGCTCAAAAGACCGTTTTTTAGCACATTTAAGCCACGAGTTACGTACACCGCTTTCATCAATTTTAGGTTACACAGAATTGTTAATGCAAAGCGACTTTAGTCAACAAGCCGAAAACGAGCTAGGGGTTATTTACCGAAATGGTAAACACTTACTTAGCCTGCTTAATGACGTATTAGACTTATCGAAAATAGCCGCAGACAAACTAGAGCTCACACCCAGTGAAGTAAACCTCGATAGCATGCTTGCAGATGTATACACGCTAATGCGTGTATCGGTGCTTGATAAAGGGTTAGCACTTAAGTTTGAATCAGACCAAGCGCTCCCGCTAGTTGCCCGCCTTGATGCGACGCGTGTTCGTCAAATACTAATAAATTTAATTAATAACGCCGTTAAGTTTACAGATAAAGGCGAGATAGTTGTTAAGGCTTGGACGCAGCATGTTGACGGCACAGAGATGCTCTTTTTTAGCATTAAAGATTCAGGAATGGGGATTGCCCCTGAAAAGCAACAGCTTATTTTTAAACCATTTGAACAAATAGCCGATGTAGAGTCGCGTTCAGTTGGCGGTGCAGGTTTGGGCTTGGCAATATGTGCCGAGCTATTGTCTCGTATGCAGGGCAATATAAGTTTGCATTCAGAAATAGGCAAAGGGTCGACCTTTACTATTTCGGTATACCCAGGTGACATAAGTGATGTTGAGCGACAAGTGCTCAACTTTAGCAGTGCCCCACAGTTACAAAGTAAATTAACACCCAGTAAAGTACACGGGCGAGTACTGGTTGTTGATGATTTGCGCGATTTACGAATGCTGGTCGGGCATATGATCAGTAGCTGCGGTGCGCGAGTAGACTACGCAGAGCATGGCCAGCAAGCACTTGAAAAAGTGCGTATAGCCGACGCCTATAAAGCGCCATACGATATTATTTTTATTGATATTCATATGCCAATAATGGGTGGTAAAGAAGCAACCATTGAGCTTAGAAAAATGGGCTACAAAGGACCAATAATTGCGCTTACAGCTGCCACAATGAAAGGCATACATGAAGAGCTTGCAGCACTTGGTTTTAATGACGTAATACCAAAACCAGTTGACAGCAGTGCACTATATCAATGCCTTCAGGATTACTTAGTTTCGCCTGAAAATGCGCCTCAGGCAAAAGATATTCAAGTCAAAGCGCTAAGTGAAAAAAGGCAGCGCTTTTTATTGGTAGAAGATGATGACGATGCTGCACAAATAACCCAGTTGCTTTTAGAAAGCTTAGGAGTAGAGACGGTTATAGCGTCAAGCTGTGCGCAGTGTTTGCAAATACTTAACCACGATCAGCAATTTGATAAAGTATTGTTAGATATGCATTTACCAGATGGTAGCGGAATTGACTTAGGTGAGCAGGTTAATGAACGATACCCTGAGCTGCGATTAGTTATTGTAAGTGGTGCGGAACCAGATCCAAAAGAGATAAAAGATTTAAATATTGATCGTGTTTTATTAAAACCTATTAATTTAGGCTTATTAGAAACACTTATAAGTTAAAGCGTGAGGTTTAAATTATATGCAGTTTATAAGACTAGACTCTGAAAGATTAACGCCTTCAAAAGTCGTCTGCGTTGGCAGGAATTATACGGCCCACATTGCAGAGTTAAATAACGAAACTCCCGATGAAATGGTGTTATTTAATAAACCTAACAGCGCAATTACACACACTCTAAGAGCTCAGCATAATGGCGATGTTTTGCACTACGAGACAGAGTTATGCTTTGTAGTAAAAAACAGAAAATTTGTAGGTGTTGGTCTTGGGCTTGATTTAACAAAACGCACCGTACAAAGTAAACTAAAAAATAAAGGATTACCATGGGAGCGCGCAAAGGCGTTTGATGGCTCAGTTGTTTTTAGTGAGTTTGTTGCATTAAGTGGCAGCGTACATGACTTTAAATTTGAATTAAAAATTAACGGCGCCGTTATTCAGCAAGGCGATACTCACTTCATGCTAAGTAAACCCGATGCTATTTTACAAGAAATCAGCGAGTTTATGCACTTAGACGATGGTGACGTAGTCATGACTGGTACGCCTTCAGGTGTTGGTGAAGTGGCTGAAAACAGTACTTTTTCTGTTGCTCTGTACGCTAATGAACAGTGTTTGATTGAGCATCAGTGGCAGGTAGCTTAAAGTTAATAACCTGCTGTTGATAGTGTTTGTTGAAGTCAGCAAAACTAGGGTTTAAAAAAGCATGCTGACTTTTTATGTACTCAGGTGACTGTAAAATGGTTGTTTTTAATGCATTGTTAATCCTTTTTATTGCTTGAGTTGCAAAGTTATTTTTTGCTTTTACAGCACAGCCCACTGCACCTCGTATAAAGCCATCTTCCTCTTCAGCCAAAGGGATACTGGTTATGTTATTAAACCTTCCTTGTTTATTAAAGTAGTCAGCCATAAATGGGTAATCAATAGAGTAGTCTAAAAAGCCACGGCTTAAGCGCGCAATCACGGCTTGGCTTTCGTTTTCGCTACTCCAGCTAAATGACGAGCTATTATTAAGTTTTGTATTGCTAATAATTGTGTTTATTCTATTTGAAAATTTGCGTGCCGCGGCTTGGCCGTAAATGTAGTTTTGATCGGCTAATAAATTAATTAAATTAATTGGTAAGCCGTGTTTTTTTGTTAATTTAGGGGCTAATTCTGTGGTTGTTAATACGGAGAATGGCGGGTAGACAGTGGTTGGGTTTGATAGTTTGAGTATGTGATTATTTTGTTTTTTATAAATAACACATGGAAAGCATACATTTTTACCTTCATTTAAATATTTATTTATACGCTGCTGTGGCACAACAAGCCGTGTATGCTTTACATCAGTAATTGTGTTAATTAGTTGCTCTGTTAAGTTGTCACAAAGCCCACCTTGTGGCGCTTTATCGCTTTTAGTTATGTGAAAAGGAGGTGTGTAACTTTGTAGCCAAATTATTTCTTTAATGGGCTCAGCTTGCTTAGTATTACCGAGTGCCGTGAACGATGAAAATAACAAACTAATTATTAATACGCGTTTTACCATTGCATAAACTTTCTTTAAAAAGTAATACTTTTAGTATAGATAGTAATTAACAATAATAAACAATCATTTTTTTATTAGTTAAAAAAAGCAGGTAGTGATTTACCTGCTTTTATACTTTTAAAAAACTAAAGCTAGTAAGGCATAGGATAGTTTTTGAAAATAGTCGCTATGCTCGTTAAGGTTTCGTCGTTTAAAGTGATATTAAACGCGTCTATGTCTTCTTTTAACTGTGCCATAGTTGTGGCGCCAATTATAGAAGACGTTACTCCATCTACCTGATTACACCACGCAAGAGCAAGTTGTGCTGGCGTCATATTATTTGCATGTGCAAGCTCTGCATATAGCTTGGTTGCTTGTTGGGCATTAGGGGTATCTCTAAAAATACCATTACGTTGTGCGAAGCTCCACCGCGAGCCTTTTGGACGAGCACCCTCTAGGTATTTACCTGTTAGCAAACCGGCTGCTAAAGGCGACCAAGGCAGGTAAGCAATATCTTCATGTACACATTGCTCAATCAAATAAGGCCAATCTTTAGCATGAGCTAAGCTAAATTCATTTTGAATAGACACCATGCGTGGCAAGTTGTGCTCTTTTGCCAAACTCACAAACTGGCTAATCCCCCAAGGTGTATCATCAGAGAGTCCGCAATGTTTAATTTTGCCCGCTTTAACACAGTCGTTAAGGCCTTCTAAAATATCAAGCATGCCAGCTTGGTGAGCTTGCGTATTTACATCACTAAATTTAAGTATTCCTGGCCACTGCCTTGCAAAGTGCGGTGTTGAACGATTAGGCCAATGTAATTGGTACAAATCAATATAATCGGTTTGCAAGCGCTTAAGGGAATTATCAACCGCCTCTATAACTGCTTGGCGGGTTATATCGCCACCCTCTCGTACCCACGATAGGCCATTACCCGCTACTTTTGTTGCCAGTACTATGTCGCTTCGTTTTTGTTGATTACGAGAAAGCCAGTCGCCAATAATTTGCTCTGTTTTACCGTAGGTTTCAGGCGAGGGAGGTACGGCATACATTTCAGCTGTATCAATAAAATTTACGCCACGCTCTAATGCATAAGCTATTTGATCGTCTGCGTCGCGTTGAGTGTTTTGAACGCCCCAAGTCATACTGCCTAGACAGACTCTTGAAACGTTAACCCCGCTGCTACCAAGTGGGCTGTATTGCATAGAAATTCCTTATGACTCGTCTTGTGCGTATTTTAGTAAGGCTGATAAAAGTGGTTCTATAATGGGGGCTTTTGCACCCGTTTTAAAATCAAACATCACTACTTTTGATGTGCCCGTGGTGGTTATCGCACTTTGTGCGTGACTAAATACAGTGTAATTCATTACAAACCGGTCGGTTTTAATATCTGAAATAGTGACCCCAACAGTTAGAGTGTCGGGAAAGGTAACGGGGCGCTTATAGCGAATAGTATTTTCACTTATAACAGGGCCAACTCCACCGGGTTTAATGGTGTCGAATAAGTTTAGTTTATTTAAAAAGTCTATTCGGGCTATTTCAAAATAACGCAGGTATACCACGTTGTTAACGTGCTGAAGGGCATCCATGTCGGCCCATGCTACAGTGATGTCGGTATGAATAGGGTGATTATCTTTGAACCTTTGCATGTACTTATAGCTCTTAACTTTAAAGCACTTAGATTATCAATATGAACTAGTGAGCTCAAGGGGATTTATAATTAGGTGGTTTTAAAAACTTTGTAACCAATTGATTTTGGTATACAGTTAAAAAACACACACAGGAGCACACACATGCAAAATATAATTAATTGGTTATTAGCTAGTTTAGTTTTTATAGCGTCGTTTACCTGTTATGCAATGGGTAACGCCTCTGGTGCTATTATTCTTATTTTGGCGGGGTTCTTTTTTGAGGTTTTGCTTTGGCTACGAAGTATGAAAGAGCAAGAAAGCACTAAACGTCTTTTTTAATTGCCACTGAGCTTGATTATAAATAGGGATTACATAATAATGACTGTATAAATAAACAGTCTTTATTGTGGTGATGAAAAAGTTTATACACATAGATATGGACTGCTTTTATGCGGCGGTAGAAATGCGAGACAACCCAAAGCTCGCAAATGTACCGCTTGCTATTGGCGGCAACAGTCGGCGCGGCGTGTTATCTACCGCTAACTATATAGCCAGAGAGTTCGGCGTGCGCTCTGCGATGTCTAATTACCATGCTAAGCAACTATGTCCCGATTTGGTTATTGTGCCCGGGCGTATGGCTGTTTATAAAGAAATATCGAGCCAAATACGCGAAGTGTTTAGTCGTTACACCCACCTTGTAGAGCCACTTTCTCTTGACGAAGCCTACCTTGATGTTACTGACAGCCAAGCATGTAAAGGCAGTGCTACACTCATTGCTCAGCAAATAAGAGCTGATATATACAACGCAACAGGGCTAACCGCTTCTGCAGGTGTGGCCCCAGTTAAATTTATTGCCAAAATAGCCAGTGACGAAAATAAGCCAAATGGCCAATTTGTTGTACTGCCTAATGAGGTTGACCCATTTTTAGAACAGCTGCCGCTAGGAAAAATTCCCGGTGTGGGTAAAGTCACATTAGAGAGATTAAATCTTAAAGGGCTTTATACAGGGAAAGATGTGCGTGAAAAAGGGGTGAACTGGATGCAGCAACACGTTGGTAATTTTGGTGTGTCGCTTTATCAAAAATGTGCGGGAGAATACATTGGTAGCGTTTCAACCGAGCGAATACGTAAGTCTTTAAGTGTTGAGCATACCTACGAATACAATAAAACCAGTCTGCAAGAATGCTTGGATCAGATCCCTAGCTTAATAGATGAATTAACTCGTAGGCTTGATAAGCAACAATTACAAAGTCGTATAAATAAATTAAGTGTGAAAGTGAAGTTTGCTAATTTTGTGGTGACCTCAGCCGATCAGGCTTATCATCAATTAAATACCGAAATTTTTGTTCAGTTACTCACTAAAGCGTATCAACGTGGTTTGCAGCAACCTGTTAGGTTATTAGGTATTGGCGTTGGTATTAAAAGCCAGCCTGAGCATAATTTACAATTGAGTATTTTGGATTGATGCGTGACGCTTTTACAAAGCGTTTTAGATAAATTAAACGCTTATCGCATCTTACTGGTCTTCAATATACAAATCGACGATAATAAAGGTCTATGTTTTTAACAGGATCTGTATTTATGGCATACCCTAAAGCTGTGTTAGCTCAATTAACAAGCGCTAGTCTTGAATGTGCATCACATGACGCACTGATCATCATAAGTGATGACTTTTCTAAATTACCTAATAATTCTCTTCGCGATGACGTTTTAGCTCAGTCAAAAATTGATGCGCGCATTGGCAAGCAGGTAACCTTACTTGTTATTGAAAATAAGCGTGTAATTTTAGCGCCAACGGGGCCGCTAAATAGAGATTACGACGATGTTCGTCGTTACTTTGATGCCGCTAAACTGGCAATCAATGAAGCCAAGTTATCAGGTAGTGTTAATCCAGCCTTGTTTTTACCAAGTTTGTCAGGCGATAGCCGTTATCAGCATGCATTAGAAGTTTCATTTTTAGGTATGTGCCAAGCACTTTGGCAGCCTTTAGAAGCGCGTGAGTACCACGGCGAAAAGATTGAGCCGATAGCCACTATTGGGTTAATTAATGCGAGTTCACAAACAGTTAAAGCTGTTAATGCTATTGCGGCTGGCCAGTATGCTGCTCGTGATTTATGTGGTACCGAGCCTGAGCGCATGGCGCCACCTCGCTTTGCTGATTATTGTGTTGATTTATTTAAAGGCACAAATATAGCCGTTGATGTAATAGGTGATATTACGGCTATTGATAAACATTACCCCATGTTAAGTACGGTTGCGCGTGCATCTTATGCGGTTGAGCGTCATCATCCACGAGTTGTTAAGCTTGAGTATGTGCCTGAGGGCGAAGTTACCCGCACTCTTATGTTTGTTGGTAAAGGCCTAGTTTACGATACCGGCGGTGCAGATCTAAAAGTGGGTGGTTATATGGCGGGTATGAGCCGTGACAAAGGCGGTGCTGCCTCGGTTGCAGGGTTTATGAAAGCCGTGGCTGACTACCAACCAGAAGGTGTGAAGGTTATTGCTTACCTAGCGGTTGTGCGTAATTCAATTGGGTCTGACTGTTTTGTACCTGATGAGATAATTACAAGCCGCGAAGGTGTACGCGTACGTATTGGTAACACGGATGCTGAAGGGCGCTTGGCAATGGGTGATCTACTAAGCGAAATGAAAGATTTAGCTAAAACAGAGGTTAACCCTACATTATTTACCGTTGCAACGCTTACAGGTCATGCCGCACGAGCAATGGGTCCTTATGGTGCCTATGTAGAAAATGGCCCAGCAAGGCTTGCTAAAGTTTCGCGCCAAATTGCTGATTGTGGCGATTTATGGGCTGATGGTGCAGAAGTATCACGATCGCGCCGTGAAGATTACGACTTTATAAAGCCACGTACGCTGGCGGATGATGTGCTTTCAAGTAATAACGCAGCTTCTGCAGTAACGGCACGTGGTCACCAATTCCCGATGGCGTTTTTAGCTGTTGTTGGCGGGTTAGACAAGCACGGAACAGACTCTACACAGCCGTTGCCATACGTGCATATGGATATTGCCGGTAGTGGTGTTGAAGGTGGTGATTGGCAACATGGCAAACCGACAGCCGCATCTGTTGCTAGTTTATTTGCCTGTTACTGCTTATAAACAGTTAACTACTTAAATGAAAAAGCCCTGTTTAACAGGGCTTTTTTTATACTCAATTTAATTTGAATCGATTAACAATAGATGAAAGCTCCGTACTACTTTGTTTGAGCTTATCACTGGCGCTATTGAGTTGCTTGGTATTATCTAACGATTGCTCAGTTGATTGAGATAAATCGTTAATGCGCAGGTTCACCTCATCTGCAGCTTGAGTTTGCTGCTCTGTTGCACGTGCAATTTGGCTGTTCATTTCAGTGATAACAGATACGAGTCGTTCAATTTCATTGAGTGAGTTATTTGCAGAGGATGCCTGTTCAACGGTTGATACAGAAAGCGTTTGGCTGGCTTTAACTGCGTCTACAGCCGCTCGGGTGCCTTCTTGTAGTTTACTGATCATTGATTGAATTTCGTCAGTGCTTTGTCCTGTTCTACTGGCAAGCGTACGTACTTCATCGGCAACGACTGCAAAGCCCCGACCATGCTCACCAGCACGTGCGGCTTCAATCGCAGCATTAAGCGCGAGTAGGTTTGTTTGTTCAGAAATACTTCTAATTACATCCAGTACAGAGCCTATGTTCTGACTTTCATTTGCTAAGTCTTCTGTTACACGACTTACTGTCTCGATGTTTGCCGAGAGTGTTTCTATGGCGGTTATTGTTTCTGCGACTACGTGTTTACCCGTTGATGCGTTATGTGCCGCATCATTAGCGGCTTGCTCTGCGGCTTCTGCGTTGCTGCTCACATCATGTATTTGATGGGTCATTTGCTCCATTGCCGCTGCAACTTGTGTCGAGCTGTCGTTTTGTAGCTCTATGAATGATTGGCTAGTTTTTGTTGAGTCATCAACGGTATGGGCATGTTCGTTAACATCGTTTGCGCTTTGTGATACATGTACCAACGATTCACGCATTTTTGAAACAAATAAATTAAATGAATGCGATAGCTTCGAAATTTCATCGTTACCTTCTTCATTTAAAGTGCGGGTTAAGTCGCCTTCACCCTGCGAAATATCTTTCATCATGTTGGCGGCAAGTCGCGTGGGTAGTAATACACTGCGTCCTATAAAGTAACTAAACACAATAACAGCTATGATCATTACTACGGCGTTTAAAATAATAAGGTTACGTTGAGACGAAAAAGCAGCATCTATGGTATCTAAATATACACCTGAGCCAATTATCCACTGCCATTGGTTAAACCCTTTTACAAAGGCAACTTTATCAACGGGTTGTTCTTCACCGGGTTTTGGCCACTTGTAAGGAATAAAGCCTTCGCCATCTTTTTTAGTAATATTAACCATTTCAACAAACAACGCTTTACCGTCTGGATCTTTATTGTTAGTTAAATCTTTACCTTCAAGGGCGGGTTTTATTGGGTGCATTACCATTTCTGGTTGGTAGTTGTTTATCCAAAAATAATTAGTTTTGTCATAGCGTAAAGCACGAATTGCATTCATTGCTTGCGTTTGTGCCTGCTGCTGTGTGAGTGTGTTGTTTTGTTCAAGTGTGTGAAAGTGTTCAATAATACTATAAGCAGTTTCCACTACATTTTGTGTTTTTAGGTATTGTTCGTATTTAAGGGCTTTATATTGGTTGTTTAAGCTAGAAACACTCAATACAATCAAGCCAAAAATAACAATGCCAACCAACATAGCAAAACGCTGAAAAATACTAAAACGTCGAAGATTAAGCATGTGCGTATCCTTTAATTATTTGCACAAAAAAGTGCACCAAATAAGTTTAGTAAAAATATGCGTTTAATCTAGGGCTAGTTTATATTTCGAGGTTAAATTTAAAGCTGTATTTGAGGCATTTAACTAAGGCTGAGTTTAAGACTCTTTTTAAATAAAAAAGGCTGATTATAAAATCAGCCTTGATAAGTTAGTTACTGTTTGTTATTTAACATCAAAATGACGGTTAAAGAAATTTGTAATAGTTTGGTGTAAATGAGTTTGAACTTGCTTACCGCGCAAGCTATGTTTTGAACCTGGGTAGGTCATCATTTCAAACTGTTTTTCACTGTCTTGTAGTTGTTTAAATAGTTTTGTTGCATGAGTAAACAATACATTGTCGTCTGCCATACCGTGATAAATCATTAGTGGTCCCTTAAGACCATCGGTATATGGAAATACTGCGCTAGCTTCATAACCTTTTGCATTTGTATCAGGGTGACCTAAATAACGCTCTGTGTAATGAGTGTCGTATAATGCCCAATCAGTTACCGGAGCACCTGATACACCGGCAGTAAAGTAGTCACCAGCTTTAAACATGGTCATAAGCGCCATATAGCCACCGTAGCTATGGCCGTAAATACCAATGCGTTTAGCATCTACGTAGTCAAGTGTACGTAAAAATTCAACGCCTTTAATTTGGTCGCTTACTTCAACGTCACCTAGGTTTTTGTATATAGCGTCTTCAAACTTTTTACCACGGTTGTACGAACCACGGTTATCAAGTTGAAAAATTACATAACCTTGCTGCGCCATATATTGAAAGTATAAATTTTTACTGCGCCAGCTGTTTGTAACGCGTTGAGCATGCGGGCCGCCGTATACGTTAACAATGACTGGGTGCTTTTTACCTGCACTCATATTAGTTGGTTTGAATAAGCGGTAATGCATTATTTGTCCATCGTCGGCTTTTAACGTGCCATACTCAGGTGTTGCTAAATTGCTCAAATAAGGTGTAAGTGGGTGGCTGTTATCTAGCTTGTTTTCTTCAAGCCAAGTAATAAATTCGCCGTTAACTTTACGCAGTGCTGCCGACTTAGGCTTATTAACAGAAGAACTTGTGTCAATAAAGGTTTTATTATCTTTTGCTAGCACTACGTTGTGGTACTGGCCTTGTTCAGTGATTCGTTTAGAGTCACCTTTTTTAAATAAAGGTGCGCTGTATAAGTGGCTTTCAAGTGGTGTGTCTTTTCTGCCAGCAAAGTACACAATGCCTTTTTTTTCATCAATGCCTTTTAGGCTATCAACAGCCCAGTCACCCGAAGTAATTTGACGAACTAGCTGTCCATTTGTGCGGTAAAGATAAAGGTGCTTAAACCCATCACGCTCAGAGGCCCACACAAAGTGTTTTTTGTCTTTTAAAAAAACGAGGTCAAAATGTAGGTTGATCCATGTATCGCTGTTTTCTGTTAGGGCTACTTTTTGCTTTTTAGACTCAGAGTCATAAAAGCGAAGTTCGAGTGTTTGTTGCGAACGATTTTGCCATTGGTAAGAAAGTGTTTTGCTGTCTTTTAACCATTTAGCGCGAGCAATGTAAATATCTTCGTCTTTACCTAAATCAATCCAATCAACATGTTGATTGTTTAATTTAACCACACCGAGTTGAATTTTAACGTTGTCGGTACCGGTAAATGGATAACGTTGATTAAAGAGCTTTACTTCGTCAGCGTATATTTCGTTGCGAATAGCTTCTTTAACAGGTGACTCATCAACACGTGTATAAGCAATTTTAGTTTCATCGCCCGACCACCAGTAGCCAGTCATGCGGCTCATTTCTTCTTGTGCTACAAATTCGGCCATGCCATTTTTAATAACGCCGCCACCGTCTTGGCTTAATTGAATTTCTTTACCTGAATTAAGTGCTAATGCGTATAGGTTTTGTTCGCGTATAAACGATACATAGTTTCCTTTTGGCGAAAAGCGTGCATCGGTTTCAAATGCATCTGTGTTGGTTAGCTTTTTACTTTTAGCTGAGGCTAAGTCGTAGTAATACAGATCGCCATTTAGCGGAAATAAAAGTGCTTTGCCATCGGTTGACCATGTGTATTCTAGAATACCTTTGCCAAAAATACGTTGGCGTTCGCGGCGTGCTTTTTCTTCGTCTGATAGGTTTTCAGGGCCAGAAAATAATTCGGCTGAATCGACCAATACACGATTAGTGTTATCTTCTAAGTTGTATTCCCACAAATCGTAGCGGTTGTAGTCGTCAGTTTTACCCTGTAGGTAAGTTACACGGCTTCCATCAGGTGAGAATTTAAGTTGAACGGGAGATTTACCTGATAGGCTTGGATCATCAAAAATGCGTTCTAGCGATAAAGGTTTTGCTTGAACACTGATAGCGCCCACAATTAGTGGTACAGCAAGTGAGAGGTGTTTTATTTTTTTTAGCACAAGGTTACCTTAGCTCAGTATAAATATTATTTTGAATGGTAAAGCCAAGCGTGTGCAACTGCAACTAAATGCTATAAAGTAGCAATTATTAAAGATTAACAAGGTAAAACACAATGACAGATAGCGACTTTGAACTGGCCGTTGAACTTAAACGAGATTGTATAGAGTTAGCCGATTGGCCACTGTGCAAGGTGCTTTTATTAAACGATAGCCTGTACCCGTGGTTTGTATTAGTGCCTAGGCAAGCTGGTTTAAAAGAAATAATCGACTTATCTGAAGACGATCAAGTGGTGTATTTAAAAGAGTCTGCAAAACTAAGTAAGTTACTTATTGAGGTTTTTAACCCAGATAAATTAAACGTCGCAGCTTTAGGGAATATGGTGCCGCAATTACACATTCATCATATTGCACGATTTAAAACTGATAAAGCGTGGCCTGCGCCAATATGGGGTAAGTTTGCGGCAGTCCCTTACACTGAAGAACAAATAGAAAAAATAAAAGCACGTTTTTAAAAGCGAAAACATTTACACAAGTGAGGATTAATATGAAATTACTTAAAACCCTGAGTACTAGCTTATTTATTATTGCGCTATCGGGCGGTTATGTTACAGCTACTGAGCCGCTAAATAATACTGAGGTTGTAAAAAAGGCAGATATTAAGAACTTTGCTGCTCATAGCAACCTTGTGTATTCGGCTGCGCAGCCTAGTAAAGAGCAATTAAAGCAATTGTCTAAAGCAGATGTGAAGCACGTTATAAATTTACGTGGAGCAAATGAACAAGATTGGGATGAAGGCGAGTTTGTGCAGGCGCTTGGCATGGATTATCACGCATTACCTATTTCTGGCGCGCAAGATATTACAGTAGAAAATGCCCGCAACCTAGCCAGTTTACTTAAAAAGCTAAACGGTGAGCCAGTTTTGGTTCATTGTGCAAGTAGTAATCGGGTCGGTGCTTTAATCGCTATATCAGCCCATGAAGACGGATTAAGCGTTGACGAAGCACTCGAAAAAGGAAGACGTTGGGGGATGAAAAGCCTTGAATCTAAAGTGCGTGATGTTATAAGCAAATAAAAATAAAGGCGTTACAAGGTTAACTGTAACGCCTTTTTAGTTTTAATTAGTTAAGACCAAGTACGTCTTTACCTTGTTTAAAGGTCACATCTACAGGGATGTTTGCTTGGCTTAGTTTTTCTAAATCTTTGGTGAGAGACTCTTTAATATCACCATGGGTTGCAATCAGCTGGTCGACTTTTTGGTAATCGCCGTCACCTTGCAAAGTTAAAATTAGACGAGAAAGCTTCGCCATAGCAATACTCATTTTTTCCATATTAACGCGGTAAAAGCCTTCTTCATTTTTAGAAAATGCGCCTTCTTGTGCAAAAAAGTTAAAGCGAATCATATTTGCTTTACCGTGTGCACTTGACGCGCCAAAGCGTACTGAGCGGAAAATACCGGCCATAAAAGTAATGTAGTAATCTTCAATGGTTCCTTCGCTGATTTCGCCTTTATTTAATAATTGCTCAACCATGTATAAACCTAAAATGTCGGCTTTACCTTCTTCAAGTGCGCTTGCGTGCTCTTGTAATGATTGGCGAACCGTTCCTTTACCCGTAATGGTATTTTTAATACCTAAACCATGCGCTACTTCATGGAACATGGTGTTTGCAAAAAAAGCATCAAAGGTAATGTGCTTTCGTTGTTCAGGCACGATTAACTGCTCTGAAATAGGCACTAAAATTTTATCAAATTTAGCGCGCATAGCATTTTTAAGTTGTAGGCGGCGCGTGCCTTTTTCTAACTGTACCTGTTCATCGTTAGGTAAGTTGATTGCAATGGTTTTACTGCCTGCATTTGAATGACCTGCATAATAAACAACGTCGTAGGCATTTAAGTCAGCATCTGAACCAGGTACTTCGTGTTTGTATTTGTCATCAACAGGTAAATCTTTTTGAAGTTCAGGCAAAAAGGCTGCAAACTTGGCAAGACGTTCGCTCCACTTTAAATCTTTGATTAATACATAAGATTCATAGGCAGTACGGTAGCCAAATAGTTGATCTTCGTAAGTTTCAATTGGTCCAATAACAACATCAATGGGGTTGTTTTTCATGTCCATCCACGCAAAATCAGAAACCTGAAAGTCATCTTTTTGCAGCGCGTCCGCACGAAGATTTAAGTAATTTGCAAATTCTTTATTGTCGGCAAGTTTGCTGGCTTGGCGAAGAAGGTCGGCTGCCTTTGCAAGTTCTGTTGCGTACTCTTTTGAGTAAGGCACGCTGTAAAGCTTGCCTTGTTCGTCGCGTTTGATAATTGAGTATAAGCCTGTTTTGTCTTCAACGTCTGCGTTGTTAAGCTCTTCTTTAGTTATATCCGCTGGGTAAAACTGCGCACCTAATGACTTTTCTTTATAACCTGAAAGGAACGTTTCATCGCCATTTAAACGATCCCACGGGCCGTAGTTTATGTCAGCAAATTTGCGAATTTGTTGATCGGTTAGCTTTGCTAAAAATGTCTCTTTATCTTCACCAAATGCTTGTTTCCAAAATAAGGCATCCATTATTTTTGACGCATCTATAAGGATGGCAATCATTGCTTTTTGATTGTCACTTAAGTGTGATAAATCGCTTTGTAAGCTAAAGTCGGTATATATATTTAAGCGTTGTTCATCAACATTAATAAGCTCAGGCCCCATTACTTTTACGGGTGTTTGCGATGTGGTCTCGGCTGGTGACGAAGGTTTATCTGAACACGCACTCAGAAAAACAACACCAGAGAGTAAAATGGCTTGGCTAATTTTATTTAAGATCATTATTTTGCCTATTTAAAAGTTAATTTAATGATAAGTAGATGCTTGTTGGGAGGCTCGTTGACGGCACGCTACTATATTGTGCCAGCATTAAAGCAAACCTAAACAGTAAATAGCAAGTATTAGGCGGTGTATGGGCAATAGTGTCGTTGAAAATGAGGGGCAGAAATAAAGTTATAAAATTTTCTTAACTTTAACGGTAAGTTAGGCAATACTGATTGTAAGTTTATTATTATAAAAATTAACTGTTGTAGCGTGTAGTAATATTACAACTAAAAAGGATGACTGCTTTATGTCTACAGAGAATGCATTATTAACAATATTAGTTGATAGAATAAATAACGATACACTTGTATTACCTACACTCCCTGAGGTTGCGATTAAAGTCCGCCAAGCTGCAGACGATCCTGAAGTTAATTTGATGCAAATGTCGGAAGTTATTTCACAAGACCCTTCGTTATCTGCTCGTATGATTAAAGTGGCTAATAGTGCAATCATGGGACGTGCGGTTAAGGTATCTACCTTACATCAAGCAGTCACCCGTATTGGATTACGCCAAATTAAAAATATAGCGACAGCGATGGCAATGGAACAACTATTTGTTTCTAACAACGACCTTATTAAAGGCTATATGGGTAAGGCGTGGCAAAAAACATTAACGGTGGCGAGTCATTCCATTACGCTAATGGAGTTTTACTTACAAAATAATAAACGTACCTCGTTAAATCGCGACTCAATTACCTTAGCTGCCTTAGTTTATAATATTGGTGTGCTGCCTATCTTAACTGAGGCTGAGCGTCACCCTGAAGTGTTTGCAAATCCTAGCTTCTTGGCACATGCCATTCAAAAACTAAGTGGTAAAATTGGCTCATCAATCATGGATGCGTGGGAATTTCCTGCAGAGTTCTCCGATGTAGCACTAAGTTGGGCAGATCCAAGCTATAAACCAGAACAAATAAGTTATGTAGATTTTATTCGAATTGGGGCTATTTTAGAGGGGACTTTACAGGTATCTGATAAATCAGCTGCTTTACAAACGTATATAGATAAAGGTGTTATTTCATCTATGCAGTTGTTCTCAAGCGATGAATACAACGAGATGCTTGTAGATGTAAAAGACATGTTTAGCTAATTAAGCCTTAAATTTAGCGCAATAAAAAAGCACGATTTAATCGTGCTTTTTTATTGCTATTAAACTTTCGGTTATGGATTGGCTAAATCATCTGCATCACCTAGACCTTGAGTTAGCTCTTCTAGCAATTGTTTAATTTCTTCTGATGCTAAAATGAAGTCAGCATCAAGTTTTACTGCCATATCTTCTTTAGGTATGTCAGCGTTTTCTTCTTTCAGTGTATCTGAATAACTTAGACGTTTAATTGACCCATCATTTTGAAGCATGAATTTAACACGTTCTTGCCAATCAAGTGCAAGCTTAGTAACGCGTTTACCACTTTCAAGATGTGATTTAACTTCATCACATGACAAGTCATGGCCTTTTAATTTAACTTGCGCGCCACTGTCATCAGCTTCTTCAAGCTCAGCGTCAGAACCAATTGCAAAGCCTTCAGGTGTGCTGAAGTTAGTTAGCCAATCGGTTAAAAATACATCAAGGTCATAATTTGCAAATGCAGGCACAACTGGAAGCGTACCTAACGATTTACGTAACAGTGCTAACAGCTCTTCAGCTTTATTAAAGCTTGCACTATTAACCACAACCCAACCGTTTTCCTGGTCAATAAATGCAAATTGTAAGCTCGACTTTTTAAATGCTTGCGGAAGTAGGGTGTGAAGAATATTTTCTTTAAGTTCGTCTTTTTCTTTCTTTTTAACGGGGCGGTTTTCTTCAGCTTCAATTTGATCAACTTTTTCGGCAACTAATTCGTTGATGACTGATGCGGGTAATACTTTTTCTTCGCGTTTAGCGCACACTAAAATACTTTTTTGAGAGAAGTGAGAAAGTGCTTCGCTATGCTTTCCAAATGCTTTCGTCCAGCCAAACGTAGAGAGCTCTTGACCTGTGCAAGGACGAAATAGATCTTGTTCTAATGCTTTATCAAAGTCTTCTTGTGTGTACGAAACATCTTGTTTAAAGCGGTAACAAATAAGGTTACTAAACCACATAGGGGAGATAATCCATCTGAAAAATTTGCTCAATCATAGCAATAAAAGTCGCTCCTCGAAATGACTGATTAACGACTATTTAAATTAGCTTTGATTGAATATAGACAGAGGCTTAGCCATATTTTTAGGAAATTGTATAAAATAGTGCAATCCTTGGCCTGGCTCGCTTGTCGCTTCAATTGAGCCGCTTAATGTCTGTTTAACTAAATTAAACATTATGTGAGTGCCCAAACCACTACCACCTTCATCTCGCTTGGTGGTGAAAAACGGATTGAATAATTTTTCAAGCTGCTCAGCGGTGACTCCGTTGCCGTTGTCTTTGTAGTTAATGGTTAGGTTGGTTTCGTCACTTGTGATGTTAATGTCCATAACACCATTGTCTTTACCTTCAAAACCATGAATAAGCGAATTAACGATGAGATTAGTAAATATTTGGCTTATGGCGCCGGCTGGCAAATTTAATACTAGGTCATCAGGGCATTGTAGATTAATAGTGTGCGATGTTTTTTTCAATTTAGGGTGAAGCGATCGTATTATTTCATTTACATAATCTTTAAAGTTTATGGTACGCACAGCTTCACTGGCTTGGTCTACAGCAATTTGCTTAAAACTTGCAATAAGGTCAGAGGCTCTATCTAAATTTGTTGTGAGCAAGCTTGTGCTTTGTTTGGCTTCGTTAATAAAGTCTTCCAACGCCTTGGGCGAAAGTGTTTTTTCAGCATAGGCACTTTCTAACTTATTTAAACGCTCCTCTAAAAATGATACTGCAGTTACACCGATGCCAATAGGCGTGTTTATGTCGTGTGTAATACCTGCAACGAGGCCGCCTAATGCCGCCATCTTTTCTGTACCAACGAGTCGCTCTTGAGCCAGTTTTAATTCATCAATATAGCGTTGAGATTCTGCTTGTTTGGTGATCAGTTCTTTTTCGGTACTGCGGCGAAGGTCTACCTCATCTGTTAATACTATTTTTTGTTTTTCTAATTCATATTTTTGCTGTTGTAATTCCATCATTGCTTGACTTAAGTTAGACGTTTTACGAGCAACATCCTGTTCTAATTGTATGTTATGTTGGTCTAACTTCTCGTTGCTAATAATTAATTTATTTTGAGTTCGTTCAAGCTCTTTTCTGTACTGAACCACCTTATCGATTAAGTTATTAAAAGAGTGTTCCATTACCTTAAGCTCATTGTGTTCTTCAGTTTCAATTTCGATGTGCTGCCCTTCTAGCTCATCGAGTTGCAGGTTTTCAATTTGTTCGGTGAGCTGATAAAGCGGGTCGGTAAGTAGCTTTCTAAAGGCCATTAAAAATAAAATAATTAAGAATGTAGTCTTAATCATAGCATTACCAATCAAAAAGTAGATTGATACCATTATTCTGCTTAATACAACTTCTCGGCTTGAAAATAACGTAACATCACCGACTTGTGTGGCTCGTCCTGAAAATTCGAATATGAGTGGGAATGTATACCCAAACAAGCCTGATTTAGAGTCTTCTAGCATGGCTTCTTCTTGGACAAGTTGCTGGCTATAGAGTTTATGAATATCTAAAGAGCGACCAAGCTGCGAAATAACTTCACCACTGTCATCACGTACTATGATCCCTTCTATCATGGGGATAGCGAGTAGCCCTTCTGCGGTGGTGATTGTTTGTTTTGTATTAAGCTCCCAAATAGCTCGTGTTAAGCTACGGCTGAAGGTTTTTTGTAAGGTTGCTAATTCATCTTTTATGTAATCTTTAGTGTTTAAATACTCAGCGAGCACCTGTCCGCATGTCACTACAAAGGTAAGCAAAAAATAGACCGATAACACACTGGTCAATAATCTTTTAGAAAGGCTTTTCTGTAGCATGAGAGGTCAACAATTCCTTGAGATATAATTAAGTATTTACACTACTATTTAAAATTTAGTCAATAAATGCTTAAAAACAAATAATAAATGATTTATTTTATGATAAATAAGGGCTGATTTTTGCTTTTGTTTGCCACATACTAACTGCTTAAGAGTGTTTGTATATTATTGATTAACTAGTTTTTGTTTGTTTTTTATACTTTCAAGTAATAATAAACTATCCCTTTTGGCTTGTTAAGTTTATTCAATAATAGATTGTTACAAAATGTGGACAAAAAGCCCAGGTATTATGTTGTAAATATAGGTACTATTGCACTGGGGTATGAGCTTACCAACGACAGCCGCCCTTAACGACATTAATTATGCTTATTTAGTAGTTTTATAATATGAATTTTTCTATTTTAGTGTGTGATGACTCAACAGTTGCACGAAAACAAGTAATCAGATGTTTGCAACAGTGTATAGATGCAGATATTCAGCAAGCTACAAATGGCGCACAAGCTATTGAATTACTAAAAACTAACCGCTTTGATTTGTTATGTTTGGATTTAACTATGCCTGAGATTGACGGCGTTGGCGTTCTTGAATACATAAAAACAAACAAGATTGAGTGTTTTGTACTTGTTATTTCTGCTGATATACAAGAGAAAATGAAATTACGTGTAGCTCAGTTAGGTGCTATCGATTTTATTAATAAACCAATAGATAAAACAAGAATGGACAATATTTTGCATAAATTTGGCATTCACTAGGTTTTTTTATATCGAAAAAGGCTGTTTTATCTTTTAATTTGCACTTGACAGCATAGCCTTTGTTAAGGCAGTCTTACCCCATGAAAACAATTAATCGCGTACTGACCATTATTATTACAACCACCATTCTTTCTGGATAGTGGCATAGGTCGGTGCAACAAATTTAAAGGCCTGTGTTCACTTAGAACACAGGCCTTTTTTCGTTTTATGGGATGAGGAACATAAACAATGCGCGTTTTAAAATTTGGTGGATCATCACTTGCCGACTTTGCCTGCCTTGAGCAGGTAGCTCAATTAGTTAAAGCACAATTAAAAGATGAAATGCTTTTGGTATTATCGGCGCCCGGTGGAATGACCGACTCACTAGTTGCTCTAGCGAGTTCGGCAGAACAAGGCCAAGACTTTAGCTCTTTATGGGAGGCTTTAACGAGTCGTTGTAACGAGCTAAAAGCAGCCGTAGAAAAAGGGTATGGCCCAATTGACCACTGGCCAAATTTTGAAGAACTAAAAAATAAGCTTGATGGTGTATCTTTAATTAAGTGCTGCCCCGATCAAGTGCGTGCGTTTGTTATAAGCTTTGGCGAACGAGTGAGTGTGTCGCTTATGCAGCGCTTATTAAACTCACATAAGGCGGTTTATTTAGAGGCGACAAGTTGCGTTGCATCAACAGGTGGTTTTATTGATGCTGAAGTTGATTTAGTTGCAAGTAAAGCGCATTTTCAAGCGGCATTAAAAGAAAAGCCAGCCACGATTTATATTATGCCCGGTTTTACAGCAAGCAACGATAAAGGCGAGCTTACAACACTGGGGCGCAATGGTTCTGATTACTCAGCGGCTATTGCAGCGGCGTGTTTAGAGGCAGATGTTTGCCAAATTTGGACTGATGTTGATGGTGTTTACAGCGCAGATCCTCGTTATATTAAAAAAGCCACTAAAGTTGACTTTTTGTCATACAAAGAGGCAATGGAACTTTCTTACTTTGGTGCTAAAGTACTTCACCCAAAAACTATTTTGCCTTGTGCCAAAGCGGGCGTGCCGTGTGAAATAAAAAATACGCATAACCCTGATGCCCAAGGGTCGCTAATCGGAAATGACTATTCATCAGACGAGCCTGTAAAAGCAATTTCAAGCCTGCAAGACTTAGCTATGCTGACTGTCTCGGGTCCAGGAATGAAAGGCAAAGTAGGCATGGCCTCTAAAGTTTTTAATGCGCTTGCCCACGATAACGTATCTATTGTGTTGATCACGCAATCGTCGTGTGAATTTAGCATTAGCTTTTGTGTACATGAGAGCGACTTAGCCCTTGCTTTAACGGCTTTACAAACAGCGTTTGAGCTTGAGTCTCAAGCAGGTTTAATTGAGCCTGTTCAAGTACAGCGTAATTTAGCCATAGTAACGCTTGTGGGTGATAACATGCGCGCACATCGTGGTTTAGCCGCTAAGTTTTTTGCATCCCTTTCTCAAGCACAAGTAAACATTGTGGCAATTGCACAGGATTCTACTGAAAGTGCTATTTCAGCTGTGATTGACGGTGAGTTATGTAACGACGCAGTGAAAATATGCCATGAGAACTTTTTCACGCATGTACCTTCAATTGATGTGTTTTTACTAGGGTGTGGCTTAGTAGGGCAAGAACTGATATCTCAATTAGAGCGCCAACAAGCATGGCTTGAAAAGCGTAACATTAAACTTAATTTGTACGGCGTTGCTAACTCTCGTCAGTTGCATCTTGATAGCGAGGGTATCGCCTTTAGTGATTGGCAGCAAAAATTAGCAGTATCAGAGCAGTCATTTGACCTAAAACTCGTTGAGCAATTTGTTAAGCAAAACCATTTAGTTAATCCTGTGCTGGTGGATTGTACATCGTCTGATGCACTTGCAGCGCAATATGTTGACTTTTTAAATGCGGGTTTTCATGTTGTTGCAGCCAATAAAAAGGCAACAACTAGCTCATATACGTATTATCAAGATTTAATTGCTGCTACACAAAAAAATAACCGCAAGTTTTTATACGAGACAAACGTAGGTGCAGGCCTTCCTGTTATCGATAATTTGCAGTCTTTATTTGGTGCAGGAGATGAATTATTAGAATTTAGCGGTATTTTATCGGGCTCATTGTCATACATGTTCGGTGCTTTGCAAGATGGTTTATCACTGTCAGAGGCAACCATTAAAGCAAAAGAAAGTGGTTTTACAGAGCCAGATCCTCGTGATGATTTATCGGGAACTGATGTTGCGCGTAAGTTGTTAATTATTGCACGTGAAGCCGGTATGAAATTAGAGCTAACCGACATTGAAGTAGAGTCGGTATTACCACAAGGGTTTGCCGAAGGAGACAGTATTGATGAGTTTATGGCAAAACTACCTAGCTTAGACACTGACTTTAACGCACGTATTGAGCAAGCGGCAAGTGAAGGAAAAGTTCTTCGTTACGTGGGCACAATTAAAGAAGGCCACTGTAAAGTAGGTATTGAGGCGGTTGATTCATCACATGCGCTTAATGTTATTCGCGATGGTGAAAATGCGCTTGCAATTTTAAGTCAATACTACCAACCACGTCCTTTTGTAATTCGTGGTTACGGCGCTGGCTCTGAAGTAACTGCTGCAGGTGTATTTGCAGACGTTTTAAAAACATTATCGCGCTAGGAGTCGAAAATGATTGAAGTATATGCGCCTGCATCTATTGGTAATTTTGCAGTTGGATTTGATGCGCTAGGTGCTGCTCTTGCGCCAATTGATGGTAGTTTATTGGGGGATGTAGCACTTGTTAGCGCAGCCCCTTGTGATGAGTTTGTTTGTTCAGGCGAATATGCTCATAAATTACCAAGCGATGCGAAAGAAAACTTAGCATATCAGTGTTTAGTGCACTTTAGAGCTCATGTCGCACCAGATATGCCTACGGTAAAGCTAGAGCTTAAAAAAAACCTGCCAATTGGTTCTGGATTAGGATCGAGCGCTTGTTCGGTGGTTGCTACATTTGCAGCGCTTGATAAGTTTGCAAAAACACAGTTAAGTCAAGTACAGCTAATTGAGTTGATGGCAGATTTTGAAGCAGTTGTAAGTGGCGGACGCCATTACGATAATATTACGCCCTGTTATTTGGGCGGTTTGCAGCTAACTGGCGATTTAATTCCTAATAAATCTATAGAACTACCGGTTGATGAAAACTGGTATTACGTTGCGGCGTTTCCAGGCTTTTCGCTTAATACAGCAAAAGCACGTTCTGTTTTGCCAAAAGATCTTAGCATGCATGCAAGCGTTGAGTTTGCGCAGCGTTTATCCTCTTTTAGTAGCTTGTTATTAACAGCACGTTTTGACGATGCATTAAGCATAATGAAAGACGAAATAGCAGAACCTTACCGTGCACCGCTTATTACTGGTTTTAGCGAGGCGAAAGCAAGTTTACCCGCACTTGGAGCTGAGGTAGTTAGTATTTCAGGCGCAGGGCCTACCTTATTTACTGTATGTAAAACACTTGAAGCGGCCGAGCAATGCGCTAAATGGTTAAAAGATAATTATATAAATGAGCAAGGTTTTTGCCATATTTGTAAGTTAGATAACGACGGCACGCGTCAATTAAATGTTTTATAGGATTAGAAGTCATGCAATTACATAATTTAAAAGATAACTCACAAAAAGTGTCGTTTGTTGAAGCAGTAAAAACAGGACTTGGGCGTAACCAAGGTGTGTTTTTTCCTGAATCGTTAGCGCCTATGGCTGATGTTGACTCATTACTTGATATGGATTTTGTTACGCGCAGTAGCAAAATTTTATCCCATTTAATTGGTGATGAGTTGCCAAGTAGTACTGTTGCCGACATGGTTAAAAATGCGTTTAATTTTCCTGTTAAGTTAGTCGAGGTAGAAGAAAATACCTATTGCTTGGAGCTATTTCATGGTCCTACGCTTGCCTTTAAAGATTTTGGTGGGCGCTTTATGGCTGAATGCTTAGCGCAGTTTAACCAAGGTGAAAAAGTGACTATTTTAACAGCAACATCAGGTGATACTGGTGCAGCGGTTGCACATGCATTTTACAATAAACCAAACATTGATGTGGTTATTCTTTATCCCAAAGGAAAAATTTCACTTGCTCAGCAAAAGCTATTTACTACATTAGGTGGCAATATTCATTGTTACGCGGTTGATGGCAGTTTTGACGATTGCCAAGAACTTGTAAAAAAGTCGTTTTTAGATGATGAAGTTAAATCTACACTTGGCTTAAATTCAGCAAATTCGATAAACATAAGCCGCTTAGTCGCTCAGGTATGTTATTACTTTGAAGCGATTGCACAACTGCCAAAAGAAAAGCGTGCAACAGCACATATTTCTGTACCAAGTGGTAACTTTGGTAATGTATGCGCCGCAATGATTGGCGCTGTAATAGGGTTGCCAGTTGAAAAGTTAAGTGCAACAACAAACCAAAACGACACAGTTCCTCGTTTTATACTTGATAAAAATTGGTTGCCTAATGCAACGCTTGAATCGCTTTCAAATGCGATGGACGTGAGTAAGCCGAATAACTGGCCACGTGTGCAAACTATGTTGGACAACAACTGGTTTAGTTACGACAACTTTTACTCAATTAGTGTTGATGAAGAAAATACCCAAACGGTGATGAAAAATATTCATCAAACAGGGTATGTTGCAGAGCCACATACAGCAATTGCCTATCAAGGTTTAGTTAATAACCGAGCACCGGGTGCTGCGGGGATCTTTTTAGCAACTGCACATCCAGCTAAATTTAAAGAAAGTGTAGAAGGTATACTAAATATTGAGCTTGATATGCCAAAGCCATTGAGCGACGCATTGGCTAAACCATGTCTTGCAAGCGACATAAACGCCGATTACGACGCTTTGCGTACAGAAATACTGGCTAAGTTAGCTTAAATATTAAGTAAACACGAAAGCGGCTATGGCCGCTTTTTTGCACATTTTAAACCGTGAAATAGCTTTTTTAATTAACTAATTAAATGTAATAAATAAAAAACATTTAAAATAATTATGTAAGTTATTTAAAAATATCATCTTAAAAAGGGTGTGAAATAGTTTCAATCCCTGATTAAATATCCTCAACTTAAGAACGTAGGCAAAGTGCGGTTTTAAGCGTACAATATAGCCTCTAAAAAATACCATACACGTTGCCCAGGAGCCCCCAATGTTAGAACGTAGCATGAATATTTCGGACTTTGATCCAGAGTTATTTGACGCGATGAGTAAAGAAACATCACGTCAAGAAGAGCATATTGAGTTAATTGCATCTGAAAACTACTGTAGCCCACGCGTACTTGAAGCACAGGGTTCTCAACTTACTAACAAATATGCGGAAGGTTATCCTGGCAAGCGTTACTACGGTGGCTGTGAGCACGTAGACGTGGTTGAACAATTAGCTATTGACCGCGCAAACGAATTGTTTGGTACTGACTACGCAAACGTTCAGCCGCATGCAGGTTCGCAAGCCAATGCCGCTGTTTTCCAAGCCTTATTAAGCCCGCTTGATACAGTACTTGGCATGAGCCTAGCACACGGTGGCCATTTAACTCATGGTTCACACGTAAACTTTTCAGGTAAAACATATAACGCGATTCAGTATGGCCTAAACGAAGAGACTGGCGAAATTGATTACGCACAAGTTGAAGCGTTAGCACTAGAGCACAAGCCAAAAATGATTATCGCAGGTTTTTCTGCTTATTCAGGTATTGTTGATTGGGCTAAGTTTCGCGAAATTGCAGACAAAGTAGATGCTTACTTGTTTGTTGATATGGCGCATGTTGCAGGTTTAATTGCTGCGGGTGTTTACCCAAGCCCAGTACCATTTGCACATGTTGTTACTACTACAACGCATAAAACATTAGCGGGCCCTCGTGGCGGTTTAATTATTTCTGCATGTGGTGACGAAGCAATTTACAAAAAGCTTAACAGTGCTGTATTCCCTGGTGGCCAAGGTGGTCCTTTATGTCATGTTATTGCTGCAAAAGCAGTGGCATTCAAAGAAGCTTTACAACCAGAGTTTAAAGAATACCAAACACAAGTTGTTAAAAATGCGCAAGCAATGGTTAGCGTATTACAAGAGCGTGGCTACAAAGTTGTTTCTGGTAAAACAGACAATCACTTGTTTTTACTTGATTTAATCGATAAAGATATTACGGGTAAAGATGCTGATGCAGCATTAGGTAATGCGAACATTACGGTTAACAAAAACTCAGTTCCAAATGATCCGCGTTCTCCATTTGTAACGTCTGGCTTACGTATTGGTTCTCCTGCAATCACGCGCCGTGGTTTCAAAGAGGCTGAATCTAAAGAGCTTGCTGGCTGGATCTGTGATGTACTAGACAACATTGCTGATGAGTCTGTTCAAGCACAAGTAAAAGAAAAAGTGAAAGCAATTTGTGCAAAACTACCTGTTTACGCTTAATAAAGTAAAACGGTAATTTAGATCACATAAGCAATCATGCTATTATAAAAGCCGCTTTTTAGCGGCTTTTTTGTTTTTAAAACGGATACCTTTAGTTATGCATTGCCCATTTTGTACAGCAAAAGACACCAAAGTTATAGATTCCCGCCTTGTTGGCGGTGGCCATCAGGTTCGCCGCCGTCGTGAATGTAACGATTGCCATGAACGTTTCACCACGTTTGAAGGGGCAGAGCTGGTTATGCCGCGTGTTGTAAAACAAGACGGCAGTCGCGAACCATTTAATGAAGATAAGTTACTAAATGGTTTAAATCGTGCACTTGAGAAGCGTCCCGTCAGTACAGAACAAGTTGATGAAGTAGTCAATATAATAAAGTCGCAATTACGTGCAACGGGTGAGCGAGAAATTTCAAGCCATTTGGTGGGTGAATGCATTATGGAAGCGCTTAAAAAGTTAGATAAAGTCGCTTATGTAAGGTTTGCGTCAGTATATCGCTCGTTTGAGGATATACGAGAGTTTGGCGAAGAAATTGCCCGTTTAGGGGAATAAGCATGAGCAGCCAATCAGCATTTACCGAGCACGATAAGCTATATATGGCGCGTGCTATTGAGCTTGCTAAAAAAGGTCGATTTACCACAACGCCTAATCCTAATGTTGGCTGTGTACTTGTAAAAGATAATCAAATAATAGGTGAAGGGTTTCATCAATTGGCAGGGCAAGGACATGCAGAGGTAAATGCACTTGCTGTAGCCGGCGAAAAAGCACAGGGTGCAACTGCCTATGTAACACTTGAGCCTTGTAGCCATTACGGGCGCACGCCACCCTGTGCTGAAGGACTTAAGGCCGCTGGTATTAAAAAGGTGATTGCTGCCATGGTTGATACCAACCCGCAAGTGGCAGGTAAAGGCCTTAAAATACTGAGTGACGCCGGAATAGAAGTCGCTTATGGACTGCTTGAACAACAGGCTCGCGCATTAAACTTTGGCTTTTTTAAGCGTATGGAGCAAGGGCTTCCTTACGTAACCTGTAAATTAGCAGCCAGTATAGACGGAAAAACAGCGCTAAAAAACGGAAAAAGTAAGTGGATCACAGGCCCTGCTGCACGAAAAGATGTGCAGCTATACCGCGCTCAAAGCTGTGCCATTTTAACGGGGGCCGATACGGTTCTTGTTGATAATGCAAAACTTAATGTTCGAGCAAGTGAGTTACCGTATTCATTACCAACCAACTTACCGCTACGTCAGCCGGTGCGTGTTATAATAGACTCGCAAAACAGATTAACACCTGACCTTGCGCTATTTAAAATAGCGCACCCGGTAATTATATTTACTACCAAGGTTGATAATTCAATGCAGTGGCCGCATTTTGTTAAGCACATAGCGGTGCGCGAGCAACAGGGTAAGGTTGATTTAACCGATGTATTACAAACACTAGCAAAGCATCAGTTTAATAATATATGGCTGGAAGCTGGGGCAACCCTTGCGGGGAAAATGACCGAGCTTGATTTAATTGACGAGTATGTTTTTTATATCGCACCAAAACTGATGGGCTATGATGCTAAAAGTTTAGTAAACTTCCCTGAATTGACGAGTATGCAAGATACTATCGATTTATCTTTTAATGAGTGTGTTCGCATTGGTGACGATTTACGTATCAACGCGTTAAAAAAGCACGCATTAAAATCATTTAACAAAGAAGAGTAGCGCTATGTTTACTGGGATAATAGAAGCCACAGGCAAAATTGCTTTATTACAAAAAAAACAAGGCGATTTAGCCATTCGTATTCAAAGCGCCGACCTTGATATGAGTGACGTAAAGCTGGGTGACAGTATTGCAACAAATGGCGTGTGTTTAACGGTAGTTGATAAACATGTTGATGGTTTTAGCGCTGATTTATCTAACGAAACAATTCATTTAACTGGTTTTGCACATTATTCAATAGGGCAAACAGTTAACCTTGAAAAAGCGATGCAACCGGTTTCGCGTTTAGGTGGGCATTTAGTGTCTGGCCATGTTGATGGTATTGCAACAATAACGGCGATTACAGCTAATGCAAGAGCTACTGAATATTGGCTGACAACCGATGAAAGTTTAATGAAATACATACCGTACAAAGGGTCGGTATGTATTGATGGTATAAGCCTGACAGTTAACGCTGTTGAAGGTAATAAATTTAAATTAACAATTGTGCCGCACACCAGCGGTCAAACAACGATTGCCGACTTTAAAGTAGGCACTCAAGTTAATTTAGAAGTCGATCAAATTGCACGTTATTTAGAGCGTCTTATCAAAGGCGCAGAGCAGCCAACCGGCGCAGATATATCAATGAGCTTACTCGCAAAAGCGGGCTTTATTAAATAACGAAACTGACAACTTACACGAGCGAATTTATGAATTTACACAGCGCACAAGAAATTATAGATGACATTAAAGCCGGTAAAATGGTTATTTTAATGGACGATGAAGATAGAGAAAATGAAGGTGATCTAATCATTGCTGCGGAACATATTAGCGCAGAAGCAATTAACTTTATGGCTACTCATGGCCGTGGTTTAATTTGTTTAACGATGACACAAGAGCGTTGTGAGCAACTAGACTTGCCTTTAATGGTTAAAAATAATGGCGCTGCGTTTTCAACTAACTTTACTATGTCGATAGAAGCATCAAAAGGCGTAACCACAGGTATATCAGCAGCAGATAGAGCACGCACGGTACAAGCAGCTATCGCTAAAGGTGCTGTTCCTAGCGATATTGTACAGCCGGGTCATATTTTTCCGATTATGGCACAGCCAGGTGGTGTATTAACACGTGCAGGTCATACAGAAGCTGGTTGTGATTTAGCGCGTTTAGCAGGGCTTGAAGCGTCTTCTGTTATTGTTGAAATTTTAAACGCTGATGGCACCATGGCACGCCGCCCTGATTTAGAAGTTTTTGCTAAAGAGCACGACATTAAAATTGGCACAATTGCTGATTTAATTGAATACCGCAATTTAAACGAAACCACAATCGAAAAAGTGGCTAAGTGTAAACTGCCAACAGAGCATGGTGAATTTGACTTAGTCACGTACAAAGACACGATTGACGGTCAGTTACACTACGTACTACTCAAGGGTGAAATTAAAGCGCAAGAACCAACCTTGGTGCGTGTGCATTTACAAAGTACATTTAACGATATTTTACTTTCGGATAGAAGCGCAGACAGAAGCTGGGGCTTATCGGATGCAATGGCATACATAGCTAAAAATGACGGTGTGCTAGTCATTTTAGGTAAACAAGAAAGTACTGAAGAGCTTGAAGCAACAGTTAAAGCATTTGCTGCTGCAGACGCTGGTGAAAATGTTACACCGCGTAAATTTCAAGGTACTTCTCGTACTGTTGGTGTAGGCTCACAAATTCTTGCAGATTTAGGAATTGAGCAAATGCGATTAATGAGTCGCCCTAAAAAATACCATGCACTTTCGGGCTTTCATTTAGAAGTTATTGATTACATTGAGCCACAATAGGCAAACGCTTAAACTAGGCTATTTTATTATTATTATGGTATGATGCGCAGCAATTTTGCGCAATCGCAACCGCTTGAACTTATTTTTAGGGTTATCAAATGAAAATTATTGAAGGTAATAAGTACGCACCGGGCAAAAAATTTGCCATTGTCATTTCTCGTTTTAATGACTTTATTGGTAGCAGCCTACTTGAAGGTGCTGTTGATGAGCTAAAACGTACCGGTGGTGTATCTGATGACGACATTACTGTGATTTATGTACCGGGTGCAGTTGAATTACCTTTAGCGGCAAAACGCGTTGCGGCAAAAAAAGAGTATGATGCAATCATCGCTTTAGGCGTAGTGATAAGAGGTGGAACACCACACTTTGACCTAGTTGCTGGCGAGTCAAACAAAGGTCTTGCGCAAGTATCACTTGAGTATGATATACCGGTTGCATTTGGCGTATTAACCACTGAAAGCATTGAACAAGCTATTGAGCGCGCAGGTACCAAAATGGGTAACAAAGGCGGCGAAGCTGCTTTGGGTGCGCTTGAAATGGTTAATGTGTTAGATAAAATTTAAGTTTAAGGAATTTTTGTGAAACCAGCAGCAAGACGTAAAGCACGTATCTTAGCACTTCAAGCCGTTTATTCTTGGCAATTAAGCGGTAATGCAATTGCCGACATCGAGCAACAAATGTTGATCGAAAACGACGTTACTAAAATTGATGTTGAATACTTTAAAGATTTAGCCTCAGGTGTAGCTGTAAATTACAAGCTACTTGATGAATCAGTATCACCTCATTTAACGCGTCCATTTGATGACTTAGATATGGTTGAGCGAGCAATTTTACGTTTAAGCAGCTACGAACTTAAGTTCCGTGAAGATGTACCTTATAAAGTTGCTATCAACGAAGGTATTGAGCTTGCCAAAATATTTGGCGCAGAAGACAGTCATAAATTTGTAAACGGTGTACTTGATAAAGCTGTAAAGCATTTACGCAAGTAATAGTATTTTTCTCTGATTTTGCTTTCAGAGATTTACTTTATATAACCGTTAAAAGGAGAGCCGGCATAGGTCGGCTTTTTTGTGTATGAAGGAATTTGAATTAATTAACCGCTACTTTAAAGGTCGCGGTATTTCTCGTCGTGATGTTAACCTAGGTATAGGGGATGATTGCGCGCTTGTCACTGTTCCACAAAACTGCCAACTTGCAGTCACAACCGATACTTTGGTTGAAGGCGTGCACTTTTTTGAAGATATTTCTCCTCGCGCATTGGGGCATAGAGCGCTTGCTGTTAATTTAAGTGATTTAGCTGCAATGGGTGCTGAACCTACGTGGGTATCTGTTGCACTAACGTTACCGACAATAGATTCTCAGTGGATTGCAGAATTTACTGAAGGCATGCATGAAATTGCAGAATACTTTAATGTACAAATTATTGGTGGTGATACCACTCAAGGGCCACTCACCATTACTATTTGTGCAAAAGGTACCGTGCCGGAAGGTAAGGCACTTCGTAGAAGTGGTGCAAAAGTAGGTGATTGGATTTATGTTACGGGTCCTTTAGGGGACGCGGGTCTTGCTATTGAAGCACGTAAGCAAGGTATTAATATAGATCCTACGCATTTAGAATACTTAAACAATCGATTTGACTACCCAACACCGCGCGTTGCTGCGGGTCAGGTCATCCGTGGGCTTGCAACGTCAGCTATTGACGTATCAGATGGATTACTTGCCGATTTAACACATATTCTTGAAATGTCCCAAGTAAATGCAGAGATTAATGTTGAGAGTATTCCTACATCAGAGGCAATGAAAGCAAGCTTAGATTTTAATAAGCAATTACCGTTTATTCTTAGCTACGGCGATGACTATGAATTAATTTTTACTGTTCCCGATAACAATAAAGGTATGCTTGATTTAAAGCTAAGCCAATATGGTGTGGATATTACCTGTATTGGGCAGATAAAAAGTGGTAACGGTAAGATTGAGCTTTTACAAAATGGTGAAATGTTTAACTTTGAGCAACAGGGCTTTGAGCATTTTACAAAGGAGCAGGTTTGAATAAGAACCGATTATTTAACTTAAAACGCCCACACCAGTTTTTTGGTTTAGGGTTTGGTACTGGTCTTGCACCAAAAGCGCCGGGTACATTTGGCACATTTGCAGCATTGCCATTTATATTTATAACAATGCATTATCCAATCTGGTTACAAATAGTATTTGCAGTTGTGATCAGTGTCTTTGGTATTTGGGCATGCGGTAAAACAGCTGATGATCTGGGTGTGCATGACCATCCTGCTATTGTGTGGGATGAAGTCGCTGGCTACTACATCACCATGATAGGTGCAGCATTAAATTGGCAAACTTTATTAGTTGGCTTTTTACTTTTTCGCTTTTTTGATATTGCAAAACCAGGCCCGATTCGTATGTTAGACAAACGCGTACATGGTGGCTTTGGGATTATGGCGGATGACGTGTTAGCGGGTATTTTTTCATTGATTTGTTTGCAAGCATTAATAAAAGCAGGTTTACTACCCTTTTAGTGTTTATATTTGATTAGTTTAACTAGGTGGCAGCGTATGATGCGATTTTTACTGGTGTGTGTACTGATGTTGTGCGCAATGCCAAGTGGGGCTTCAATTACTGACTATGTTGTTAAACAATGGAATATTAAAGACGGCTTACCGTCACAATCATTAAAAAGCGTAGTGCAAGATCAGCAAGGCTACATTTGGCTAGGCACACAGTTTGGTTTGAGCCGTTTTGATGGCACTACGTTTACAAACTACAATACCCAAAATAGCGCTTTTTTACCAAGCAATGGCATTAATAAGCTTTTAATCGATTCGAATGGATTACTTTGGGTTGGTACTAGAAGTGGTTTAGTGGTTATTAATCCAGCGACCTTTGCAGCGCAGGCATTTAACATTAAAGGCCCTGTAAGGGATATTCTAGAAGACTCCAAAGGGGGCACTTGGATAGCCGCAAACGGGTTATATTACGTTGGTCGTGGTCAAGTTAACTTACGCGGTCAGTCTAAAGCTATTTTACCAACGGCTAATGCAACCGTTATAACTCAAATAGTGGGTTCAGTGAGCCAAATGGCGCTTTCGCCAGAAGGTATTTGGCTTGTAAACGATCGTCACTTGTTACGCTTAACTAAAAACTCCTCCGATTTTGCCAAACTGCGTTTAGAGCTTACTGCTAAAATATCGTTACCCGAGCGTTTAGCTCAAACGATCGTACATGATCTTGCATTTTTAAATGGGAATTTATATTTAGCTTCGGAGCTAGGCGCTTACTTTTTAGATTTAGACGACGAGCTAAGGCCCTTTCCACTACCCAACGCGAATAACTCTGCTGTGTATAAATTTATGAGTGACAGCGATGGTGGTTTATGGATTTCCACTTATGGGCGCTTGTTATTCAGAGATAAATCCAGCCAATGGCAATGGGTTGAGCCGAGCCAGCTAGATCAAAGTATTTGGTTTGCTGATATTTTTAGAGATGATAAAAATAATATTTGGTTAGCAAGCTTCAGTGAAGGGTTGTGGCTTGCTCACGAAGGGCGAGTAGAGAGGCACGCTGCTGTTTCACAAATGACTGAAGCGGTTATGGCGCTGAGCCAAGCTCCAGATGGTAAATTATGGGTCGCTAATAAAAGTGGTGTTGGTTATTTTGACTTGAATAAAAGTTATATTAACTTAATTCCAAGTAGTCAGTATGGGCGTGCCTCAGTACACGATTTACAGTTTGATGGAGAACGCGTATACATCGCCACAGGGCGAGGGTTGTTCGTATACGAAGACGATAAACTCTATAGTGTGCCTGGGCGTGCACTGCGTGATAATCCCGTTTTTGCTATAAGCCGCTCTAGTAAAGGCGGGTTTTGGATTGGCACCGGCCGTGGGCTCTACAGGCTCAACTTTGCAGGTTTAACTCCCTTTGCTTATAACGCCTTTTTAGGCAGTAAATTTATAACTTATGTATTAGACAAAGGAAACTTTGGTGTCATAGGTACCAGTAAAGGTGCGTATTACTTTACTGATCGCGGTATCGAAAAGGTCGGGGATCAAACTTCACTTGAAAGTGCTTATATTACAAGTGTTTTGCATATTGATGGCGTGGGTATTTTAATAGGCTCGCTTAATGATGGATTATTTTACCGAAGCACGCAGGGCCAATGGCGACAGCTTGATGCCGCAAATGGGTTACCGTATGGCTCTATATTTAGCTTAGAGTACGACGAAAAATTAAATAACGTGTGGGTGAGCACCATGAAAGGTGTTTACAGAATGCCAGCGGCGCAGTTCAAAACAAACATAGAAAGTTTAAAAGTAGAAGAGGTGATTTCGTCATTCGATCGCCAGCTTGACGGCAAAGCAAACCAGTGTTGTAGTGGTTTAGGCCATGATGCAGTTGTCAATATGGGCAGCTCAATGTGGTATCCGAGCCTACAAGGTGTTGTTGAGATCCCTAAAAATGTAGAGCTATTTGGGGTGCTGTCGTTAAAACCAACTATTGAAACAATTACAACTCCTGAGCGTAATTTAACAACGGCTGCGCTAGGTAAAAAGCCGACTTTAGAAACTGACGAGCGAGACATAACACTAACCTATACGGCGATAGACTATTACGCGCCAAACAGTATTGAGTTTAGGTATCAGTTAAGTGGTTTGGACAATGATTGGCGTTATGCAAACACGCGCCGCGAGGCTATTTATACCAATTTACCAGCTGGGGCATTTTTATTTCAGTTAGAGGCAAAACGCCAAGGTGAAGATTGGTCAAAGGCGCAATACGTAGAGTATGAGTTTATTGTGCCAGAGCGGTTTGATGAAACGATTTACTTTAGATTACTGATCACCAGTGGCTTTATTTTACTTCTTTACTTAGTATTTTGGGTGCTTAAAGCACAAGAACGCAGAAAACAAGAAGTGCTTGAAGGTTTAATTACAGAGCGTACGTTAGAGCTTCGACAAGCGAATGATAAGCTTGGGCAAGTTAACTCACAACTTAAACTTGTAAGCCACTCCGATGAGCTTACAGGCTTGCGTAGCCGTCGTTTCTTGTTTGATCAATTACCAAAAGATATTGAGCATTTTCAACGTAATTCACAGTCATTACAGGCCCAAGGGAAATCACTTGTACTGGTTATTATTAATTTAGATAACTTTAGCCGTATAAATGATGCCTTTGGGCCAATTGCAGGTGACAGCTGTTTGCAGCAAATGGCTGCGCTATTAAACTCGCGTACGCAGGGCTCTGACTACGTAGCGCGCTGGAGTGGTGATGAGTTTTTATTACTTTTACGTGACTTTAAGTGCAATAAAATAGACAGTTACTCTTCAGAGCTTTGTAAAGCGATTGCAGAGTACTCTTTCCAATTACCTAACGGAAATATGACAAATATAACAGCCTCAATTGGTTGGTCTTTCTACCCATTACCGTTACTTGGTGGGCAAGTAATTAGTTGGGAAACCTCTATTAATTTAGCTGACATTTCGCTTCATCAAGTTAAAAAACGCGGTGGTGACGGTGTAGCGCATATTACTTTCGACGAGCAGCTAGATGCATTTGAGTTTGAACAAAACTCTAATGTAGAGCAGCAACTGGGTATGCTACAGAAAAATGGTTTGGCCGATATAAAAGTGTGGATGCGATAATACCTGACCAAAGTGATTGGTCAGGTATGGTGAGGTTAACGCTATTGATTAAGCCAAGCTGGTAATATTGCAACTGACTCAGGTGCCGTAAATGCTGTGCTTGCATCGGCGCTAATATCACCGCCGGCAATACTTAAAATATTGTTAAAACGCATAACTACATTATTTGATTTTTCAGCTACGTATAAATCTGTCCCGGTATACATAATATCGACAGGGTTACCCAGTAGGGTATTTGGGCCGCTAATCGTGGTGCTGATGTTTACCAACCCCGATGCCATTGCCACGTTATTTAATACATATATTTTTCCATCGTCAGCAACCGCGGCGCTACCCACATCAGAGAGAATTAACGAGCCACTAAGCGAGTCGAAATCGATGCCATGTATATTGCTTGGCGCTTCTACCGCGGTTCCAGCATTAGCAGGCGTTATAAGCCTATCTTCAACAGCAATATTTACATTTCCAGCCATAAGCTTGCTTTTGACTTCGTCGAATACAGCAACGGTTCCATTTGTGAGTGCGACAAAAGCACGGTCAGTATTTACATCGTAATCAACGTCCCAAGGACGCGCACCGTTAGCAAAAGTAAGGGTCATTAATGGGCTTGCATCTCCTGTGGTACACGTTGAAAATATTGAGATACTTGGCGTATCTGCGTTATTTTCTGCAACCAAAATCATACCGCTATCAGAAGCTACATCAAGACCTTTAGGAGATATAAGGCCTGTATTTGCTCCAGTAATAATACTGTCTTGGTTTGTATTATACGTTTGTCCATCTCTGTTTATTGCCACCTTATTTGAAATAGCAATACCGCCAATAGAGGTTGTACTGTTATCGAACGTTGTATAGCTATTACCTGCTTTATCAAAAGTTACACTCTCGATAGTTTGACCCGCATTATAGTTGCCAATCTCTGTGCTAAGTTGTGAACTTAATCGACTAATTTGCCCAGTTGTTTCACCTGTAGTACCCGGATTACTGCTAACAGCAACCCCAAGTAGCGCCATATTAGCGGTATCACTATCTGAAATATCAGCCATTTCATTTTGCATACCCAGTTTGGTAATTGACTCAGGTTTAATAGTTGAAGTGATTAAGTCAGGAGTAATATCGCCGCTTTCACCTGAAAAAATATTGCTAAATACAAGAACAGCATCATTTGATTTTTCGGCTACACGCAAGTCACTCCCTTCAAGGCTAATATCAACCGGGTTACCAAGCATTGTTGCTGGGCCGGCAATACTGCGTGCAACGCTCACTAAGCCATCTGCGGTTGATGCATTATTGATTACAAATAACGAACCATCGGTTGCATCTGAGGCACTGCCTACATCAGATAAAATAAGTTTATTAGTATTTGAATCATAAACAATGCCATGAATATTTACAGATATTTGCGTACCATCATTATTGCTAGGGGTAATTGTACGACTTGGCATAGCGGCAAATTCACCACCAACAAAATTATCGTAAACGGCTACATCACCATTTGTAAGTGCTACATACAGACGGTCATTTGTTTCATCATAATCAACATCCCACGGTGCAGCTTCTGTTATGGTTGTGCCTAATGGCATTGCGTTACCCGCGGCTGTAGCGCCAAAAGTCGTTACCTGCATCGCGCCAAAGTCAGCAATAAAAATAAGGCCACTTTTTTGTGCAACGGCAATTCCTTTAGGGTTTACGAGCGTAGTGTTAGCACCTGTTATTTCGCGATCAGTATTTGCATCATAGCTGCTGCCATCAGCACGGTTAGCAAGCTGACAGATAGTTTTAATACTGCCACTTTCGCTGTCGCTTGCTTGTAATAAATTACCTAAGCTATCAAAAGCGACGCCTTCGTTAGCTGTTGTGTTAAAAGTTTTTAATTTAGAAGCGCTTTGGTCAATTAAATCAATGGTACCCGTGTTGGTTTCTCCATTGTTTGCCAAAATAAATGTGGCTGATGCAAAGCCTGGGTTGCCATTTGTTCCATCGGTACCATTTTGTCCGTCGGTGCCTGCAATACCATCTACGCCGTTTTTACCATCGTCTGAGCTACAGCCTGTAATGCCGATTAATACTGCAAGTGTTAACGCTGAAAAACTAAGCGTGTGTTTCAATGTGTTTTTTTGTGCTGTATGAGTTGTTAAATTAGCATTATTCATCATTTTTACCTTTTAAATATTCCATTAAATTTAGGTAAATAAAGGGCTTGCTTATAAAGCACAGACTAAGCAGCACTGATTATTTACATGTTAACCTCACAGGAATAACGGCTTAAAAGTTAAATTGGATGCAAAAAATAATGATAAAAACGAAAAAGGAGCCAACAGGCTCCTTTTTATAAACAGTTAAAATAATTAACTAAGCAGTAAATGACCTTATTGAACTTAAAATACCTTGCTCGCCTAAGCCCATTTCATCGTGCATTTCGTCTTGCGTGCCGTGCTTAATAAACTCATCAGGAATACCTAAGTTAAGTATTTTAACATTGGCCTGCTGGCTAGCTAAGTATTCGTTAACCGCAGAGCCTGCACCACCGGCAATGGCATTATCTTCAAGTGTAACAATTACATCATGATTTTTAATAATGTCGTTTAACAGTGAAGTATCAAGCGGCTTTATAAAGCGCATGTTAACAAGCGTTGCATTAAGTTCATTTGCAGCAAGTTGTGCGTTTTCAAGCAATGTACCAAATGACAAAATGGCAATCTTTGAACCTTCTTTTACTGTATTTGCTTTACCAATTTCGAAAAGTTGCATATCGCTTTGAATATCTGCCGTACCAGCGCTTCCACGAGGGTAACGAACAGCAACCGGGCAATTAGCTTTGTAACCGGTGTACAACATTTGGCGGCATTCATTAGTATCGCTAGGTGCCATAATAACCATATTAGGAATACAACGCATAAAGCTGAGATCGTATGCGCCTTGATGTGTTTCGCCATCGGCACCAACAATACCTGCTCGGTCAATGGCAAATAATACAGGGAGGTTTTGTAATGCAACATCGTGAATGAGCTGATCGTATGCGCGCTGTAAAAAGCTTGAATAGATAGCAACAACAGGCTTTAAGCCTTCACATGCAAAACCTGCGGCTAGAGTTACAGCATGTTGTTCAGCAATTGCGACGTCAAAATACTTATCAGCATGTTCTTTTGAAAAGCGCACCATGCCCGAGCCTTCACGCATGGCAGGAGTGATAGCCATTAACTTATCATCTTGCTGCGCCATGTCGCATAGCCAGTCGCCAAATACTTTTGAAAAAGTAGGGGCGCCCGGTTTTGATTTAGGCAAGCTAGATGTGTTTGGATCAAATTTAGGGACGCCGTGGTAACCAATAGGGTCGGCTTCAGCTGGCTTGTAACCCTTACCTTTTTGCGTTTTTATATGAAGAAGTTGTGGGCCTTTTAAATTACGCATATTACGTAATGTATCAACCAGCATGTTTACATCGTGCCCATCAATTGGGCCAATATAATTTAAGCCAAGTTCTTCAAAAAACGTACCAGGGATAACCATGCCTTTAAGATGTTCTTCCATTCTGCTGGCAAGCTCTTTAACAGGCGGTACGCCAGACAGTAACTTTTTACTTCCTTCGCGAATGTTGGTGTAAAAGCTACCAGATAGAATACGCGCAAAGTGGTTGGTTAATGCGCCAACGTTTTCTGAAATCGACATTTCGTTATCATTTAGAATAATAAGCATGTCTGATTTTACATCGCCTAAATGGTTCATCGCCTCAAATGCCATACCCGCAGTAATAGCGCCATCACCAATAACTGCAACCGTTTTACGCCCTGCGCCTTCTTTTTGCGCAGCAATTGACATGCCCAAAGCTGCAGAAATTGAGGTGCTAGAATGGCCAACACTGAATGTGTCGTAGTCGCTTTCATCTCTAAATGGAAATGGGTGCAGACCATCCTTTTGGCGAATAGTATGCATTTGGTCGCGGCGACCCGTTAAGATTTTATGCGGGTAGGCCTGATGTCCAACATCCCACACTACACGATCTTCTGGTGTGTTATATACATAATGAAGTGCAACTGTAAGCTCAACTGTGCCTAAACCAGACGCTAAATGACCGCTACTTTGCGATACAGAGTTAAGTAAATACTCACGTAGCTCATTGCTAAACTCGGGAAGTTTATCTTGCGCTAAGTCTCGTAATTGAGCTGGTTTGTCAACCAAGTTAAGTAATGGATACTTGCTACTATCAAGTGTCATGGCTTTTTTATATCCTTCGATCACATTCGCTTTCAAATGGGAGTGAACAACGAATGTTAAGTAATAATGTCAGTGCTATTTGCAATACGCTTAAACTGTGACTAGTGGTCACGTTCAATAAGGTAATTTGCTAGCGACGCAAGAAGCGTAGTATCTGCATCAATAAGTGCTAACGCTTCGTGGGCTTGTGTTATTAAATTTTGCGCCTTTTCTTTAGCGCCTAGCATACCTAATAACGCCGGGTATGTCGCTTTATTCGCTTCTATATCCGAGCCTTGTGGTTTACCTAGTATAAAGGTGTCACCTTCCACGTCTAAAATATCGTCGTGTACTTGAAATGCCAGCCCTATAGCATACCCAAAAACGCTCAAGTTTTCTAAAGTTTGTTCATCTGCTTTTTCACTGCACAGTGCACCTAGTGTTATAGCACAGTTAATTAGTGCACCGGTTTTTAACTTATGGATGCGCTCAAGCTGTTGTACAGAAACAATTTTGTCAGTTGCGGCAATGTCTAAACCTTGTCCTGCAACCATCCCTTCAATACCTGATGCATGTGCAAGTGCAGCAATCATTTTTACTTGTGATTGCGCTGAGCAATTAAAGTTATGTGTGGCTATAAGTTCAAAGGCGAGAGTTTGTAATGCATCACCCGCTAAAATGGCTTGCGCTTCGCCATACACAATATGGCAAGTGGGGTAGCCGCGGCGTAAATCGTCATCATCCATAGCTGGTAGGTCGTCATGTACTAATGAATAACTATGAATGCATTCTATGGCTGCAGCCAAAACGTCTAAGTCACTTTTTTTAGCGCCTAGCATTTCACCAACAGCGTACACCAAAAAAGGGCGCAGCCTTTTTCCACCATTAAATAAGCTGTAATGAGTGGCTTCTTTTATTGTTTTATCGCTATCGAGCGGTTGTTCAAAGTAGCTATTGAGTGTAGTAGCTACATCTATTTGAGCACGTTCAATATAGTCTTTTATGCTCACAACTATTCCATATCATTATTAAAGTTTGTAAGTGCTGACTTTTCGCTATTGCCCATTAAAATAGAAACTTTTTGTTCTGCTTGCTGTAGTTTTTCAGATGACGCACCAGCGAGTGCAATACCACGCTCGAACTGCTTTAATGATTGTTCAAGCGATAAATCACCTTGTTCCATTTCACTAACAATTGTTGATAATTCTTCTAGTGCTTTTTCGAAACTTAAGTTTTCAGGTTTTTTAGTCGCCATCTTTATTTCAGCTTACATGATAAATTTAGGAGCCAATTTTAGGGGGAATGCTAAACTAGGTCAAAGGATGATATGAGTTTTTTACATTTAGCGCGATTAATCGCGTGTTAATCAGTGCTATTAGTCAGGAAAACTCGATAATTAGGCAGTGCGCCTAACTTGATATAAAATAATAAATATAACTTTTATGTTTATTTACAAAAATGACTTAAGCAATTCAGTATGTTGCCGATAAGCAGTTAATAATAAAAAGTTTATGATAAGGCATTTAAACATGAAATCTCTGGAGGAAATGTGGATTTAGCAACCATAATAGGGATCCTAGGCGCAATAGGCTTAATTGTCATGTCTATGTTTATGAGTAGTAGCGGTGAAATGGGCATGTTTGCCGATGCGCCTTCAAGTGTAATTGTATTTGGTGGCTCGCTGTTTATTGTTTTATCAAACTTCACTATGTCTCAGTTTTTAGGGATAGGTAAGGTTGTTGGTAAGGCATTCATGTTTAAAATTGAGTCGCCAGAAGAGTTAATAGAAAAAGCAGTAGAGCTTGCGGATTCTGCTCGTAAAGGTGGCTTTTTAGCACTCGAAGAAGCTGAAATCCCAAACCCATTTATGCGTAAAGGCGTTGACATGCTTGTTGACGGTCATGACGCAGATGTTGTGCGCGCTACACTTCAAAAAGATATTTCCCTAACCACCACCCGTCATGAACTAGGTGCTGGCTTATTTAAAGCACTTGCCGACATAGCTCCCGCAATGGGAATGATTGGTACATTGATAGGCCTCGTTGCCATGTTATCAAACATGGACGACCCCAAAGCTATCGGACCTGCAATGGCCGTGGCACTATTGACCACTCTGTATGGTGCATTTTTGGCGAATGTAGTAGCAATTCCGATTCAGGTAAAACTCGAGCTGCGTAAAGACGAAGAAGCGATGAATCAGCGTTTGATTCTTGATGCTATTTTAGGAATTCAAGATGGTCAAAACCCCAAAGTTATTGAAGGTATTTTGAAAAACTACTTGGCTGAGTCTAAACGTAAAGTTGATACCGAGGAGTAACCATGTCTGATGAAGAGTGCAAATGCCCACCCCCCGGTTTGCCTGCTTGGATGGGTACATTTGCTGATTTAATGTCGCTATTAATGTGCTTTTTTGTACTCTTATTGGCATTCTCAGAAATGGATGTACTTAAATTCAAGCAAATTGCAGGTTCTATGAAGTTTGCTTTTGGTGTGCAAAATAAAATCGAAGTTAAAGATATCCCAAAAGGGACATCGGTTATCGCTATGGAATTTACCCCAGGTAAGCCAGAGCCTACACCCATTGAAACTATTCAACAGCAAACCGTTGAAATGACCCAGCAAATGCTAGAGTTTCAGGCTGGTGATGAAAGTTCAGCGGGCGGCAGGCAAGAACAGCGAGGCGATAAACGTGGCGGTGAATCTAGAAGTACCTCACAAGAGCAGTCATCAGAACAAGCAATATCCGCTGCAGATCAAGAGCAAACAAATGAGCTGGTTAAAAAAATAGCGCAGCAGTTAGAAAGGCAAATAATAGATGGTGCAATAGAACTTGAATCATTAGGTCAGCAAATTATTATTCGTATTAGAGAAAATGGCTCGTTTCCTTCGGGCAGTGCTTTTTTACAACCTAAGTTTAAACCGATTATTCAAGACATTGGCGAACTTTTAAAAGACGTACCAGGTGAAATTACAGTATCAGGGCATACAGATGATTTTCAGGTATCAAATGAGTTATACGTAAATAACTGGGATTTGTCGTCTAAGCGTGCAGTGGCTGTTGCTAGCGAATTGCAAACAGTTCAAGGGTTTGATAAGACACGAATGATGGTTGTAGGGCGAGCTGAAACTCGGCCGCTTGTGCCTAACGAGACAAATGAAGACCGACGCCGGAATCGCCGAGTTGAAATATCTATATTACAAGGTAAGGCAAAAGAGTCTGATCCTATTGATGTGAGATAATGCTCAAATTATAAAGCTGGGCTTAATTAGTAGCCCAGCTTTAAGTTTTACAAATTATTACCAGTATCTATCTATTGAACCGACAATAAATCAAAAACTCTCACTCTTTAAAATAGTTATGCTAAACTACTGTTTATATAACCAGTTGTAGGCCAGCACATGAAACTCTACATCGCAGAAAAACCATCACTTGGACGTGCAATTGCAGATGCGCTCCCAAAACCACATAAAAAACACGACGGTTACATTGAAGTCGCAAATGGTGATTGTGTCTCGTGGTGTATTGGCCATTTGTTAGAACAAGCTGAACCTGATGATTACGATGAACGCTATAAAAAATGGCAATTAGAACATCTCCCTATAGTACCTGAGCAATGGCGGTTAAAAGCTAAACCTAAAACTCGTAAGCAATTAACTATTTTAAAAAAGCTAATCAAACAGGCATCAACGTTAGTTCATGCTGGCGATCCCGACCGTGAAGGGCAGTTACTTGTAGATGAAGTGATAGAACAAGCCAAAATAAGCAAAGCTAAAAAGCAAGGTATTCAGCGTCTACTTATAAACGATTTAAACTTAGCTGCAGTTAAAAAAGCGCTTAGTAGTATGCACTCTAATCGGGAATTTATTCCATTAAGTGTATCAGCACTTGCACGTTCACGAGCAGATTGGCTTTTTGGTATGAACCTCACTCGGGCTTATACTTTAGCGGGACAAAAAGCAGGGTTTGGTAATGTACTCTCAGTTGGGCGCGTACAAACGCCAATTTTGGGCTTAGTGGTAAATCGTGACACTGAGATAGCTAATTTTATATCAAAACCATTTTATGAGGTGCTAGCTAGTTTAGTTACTCCTGAGAAGCAGGTATTTAAAGCAAAATGGGTACCGAGTAAAGCTTGCGAACCTTATCAAGATGAAGAGGGGCGAGTGCTAAATAAAGCATTGGCCGAAAACGTGGCTTCGCGTATAACGAATCAAACAGGAGAGGTGACATCGCTTGAACAAAAACAAAAAAAGCAAAGTGCACCTCTACCTTATAATCTATCAACACTGCAAATAGATGCAGCAAAGGCATTTGGTATGGCTGCCCAACAGGTGCTTGATATTTGCCAAACACTTTATGAACGCCATAAATTAATTACTTATCCTCGCTCAGATAATCGTTATTTGCCTAAAGAACATCATTTAGATGCACCTTCAATTTTAAAAGCAATTGCAACTAATGACGGTCAAAAAGTGGAGTTAGTAAATGGTGCAAATGCTAAGCAGCGCAGTAAGTGCTTTAATGACGCAAAAGTAGCTGCGCATCACGCTATTGTACCTACGGCAAAGCAATTAAAGTCAGCTAGCTTAGCCAAGGATGAAGCAAAAGTGTATCAGCTTATTTGTAGGCATTATTTGATTCAGTTTTACCCAGACTATATTTATAACGAAACTAAAGCAGAGGTGACAATTGCTGGTGGGTTATTTAAAGCCAACGCTAAACAAGAAGTCAGTTTGGGGTTTAAGGTATTAATGGGTAAATCAGAATTAAAAGAAGAGGCTACTTTACCTTACCTTGAAAAAGGGATGGACCTGGTATGTACACAAGGTGATGTAGTCGAAAAGCTTACTTCACCTCCCGCTCATTTTACTGATGCAACTTTACTAGGTGCTATGACGGGGATTAGCCGTTATGTAAAAGATCCACATATCAAAAAAATACTAAAAGATACTGATGGTTTAGGTACAGAGGCTACTCGTGCAGGCATTATAGAGTTGTTATTTAAACGGCGTTTTTTAAAGCGTGAAGGCAAAACAATCAAAGCTACCGAAACAGGCCTTGCATTAATTAGTGTTTTGCCTGAAGGTTTAGCAAGTCCTGACTTAACAGCAAAGTGGGAAGCGAGTTTAGGCAGCATTGCTCAACAAGCAATGAGCTACCAACAATTTTTACAACCGCTGCTGGTGGAGCTTGAAGGCTTTGTAATGCAAGCAGCTAATTGCGATAGCCATGTATTTTCAAAACTGCCCCAAACACCGCCTAAAAAGCGTTTTGCCAAGCGCAGTAAAAAAGCACCATTTAAAAAATCTAATTATAAAAAGAGCTCAACAACAGTTTAATGGCTGAGCCCTTAAGTGGGATTTATTTTGTATTAAATAATGCAACTGCCGCATTACTCATGGCTTTTATACCAGTAGGTAAAGCTACTTTATAATCTGGTGCAAATTTACTTGAGTGCAATGAAGGGAGTGTTTCGTTGTTTTTTATTGCTTTTGCGTATTGCTGTTGATTAACACCGCCTAACCAAAATAATGTAATTGGGATATTTTCGTCGGTACGGCCATAAAGACCAAAGTCTTCACCTGCCATTACTGCTTGGGTTTCAACTACGTTTGTGTCGCCTATCGCATTTTTGATAGCACTTCGTACTATATTAGTTTGCGAAGGGTTATTATAAGTAGATGGAATTGATTCATCCTCATGAACTATAACAGCAGGGTAATCACTTTCATCAAGCCCTGCGCTTTGCGCAATACCTGCTGTTATGCGTTTTATTGCAGCAATTTGCGCATTGCGTACATCTGGGTTGTAACTACGCAGTGTAAGTTGCAGTTTCACTTCATCAGAAATAACATTATGTTTAGAGCCGCCATGTATAGAGCCGACTGTTATAACAGATGGTTCTAAAGGTGAAAGTTCGCGACTTGTAATCGTTTGTAAAGCAAGTACTGTGCGTGCAGCAATAACTACCGGGTCAATAGTGGTATGAGGGTACGCGCCATGGCCACCTTTACCTTTTATATTAATATCAACAGAATCCACACTTGCCATGGTGTATTCATTTTTCATAGTTACTTTACCAGCAGGGACACTGGCACTAACATGCAATGCAATAACGTGGTCGGGCTTTGCGTATTTACTAAATAAACCTTCATTTAACATCGCTTTAGCTCCACCTCCAACCTCTTCTGCAGGTTGTGCAACCATCATTAATGTACCTTTCCATTTATTTTTATGAGTAATGAGTTGCTCGGCAGTGCCTATAAATGAGCTCATATGAATATCATGGCCACAGCCATGCATAACACCAACTTTTGCACCATGCTCGTCAACAACTTTTACAGTTGAAGCGTAGGGTTTACCTGTTTGCTCGGTAATAGGCAAGCCGTCCGTATCAGTGCGTATCATAACTGTTGGGCCATTGCCATTCTTAAAAATACCAACAACACCATACCCACCTACATTATCTGTAACCTCGAATCCAAGCATATTAAGCTTGTTAGCTATTTTTTTACCTGTCTTTTTTTCGCTGTATGAAAGTTCTGGCGATTGATGTAAATCGAGGTAAAACTTTTCAATACTAGGCATTGTTTTGTTTAGGTCTAGGTCAAGTCCTTTAGCTTGCAAAAGCGGAGCTGCGAATAAAAATGCAGCGCTAAGGTAAGATAGTTTCATGATTTGCCTCATTAATTGATTATGTATGCCGAGTGATTTAGTTATACGACTTGTATTTATTATGTTAATCACCATATAAAACCCTAAATAGATAAGTATGGCAATCAATTCAATGAGTAATATAGTAAGTATTAATGCACAAAACCTTCAGCAGGTCCTTGGAGAAACATCACAACAAAAATTAGTATTACTTAACTTTTTCTCACCTCAAAGTCCTGATTGTATTGGGCAGGCTGCAATTTTAGATAAAATAGCGGCTGAATATACAAGCCATATAGTAATAGCAAATTTAGATTGTGATGCAGAGCAAGCATTAGCTTCACAATTAGCACAACAGGTTGGCTTACAAACGCTGCCTACGCTTGTGCTATTAAAAGACTCTGCCCCTGTCGATTTGCTTGCAGGTACCCAAACTGAGTCACAAATACGGGAAGCCCTATCTAAGCACTTACCTGCTCAACAGGATTTGCTATTAGAACAAGCTAAGCAGGCTCTACTTAAATCAGACCTCAATGCAGCGTTTAATTATGCAAAGCAAGCATACGAAATAGATAATACTAATGTACGTATTAAATTAGTGCTTGCAGATATTTGTATTCAAATTCACAAATTAGATGAAGCTCAAGCATTAATAGAAACGATTGATTCGCAAGATCAAGATGCGTACTTCAATAACATCAAAGCAAAATGCGAAGCTGCTTTAGATGCAAAAGATTCTCCAGAGATACAACAAAAGCAACAGCAAGTAGATAAGTATCCGAACGATTTAGAACTTAAAGAAGAGCTCAGTGCTTTATTAAACGAGGCAGGAAGAAAAGAAGAGGCATTAGAAGTGCTATTCAAAGTACTACAAAAGGACCTTAACTATAACGAAGCTAAACCAAGCTTTTTAGCTATAATAGCTTCTCTACCAGATGGCGATGCGCTCGCAGCTAAATATCGTAGAAAGCTATACAGTATTTTATATTAAAAGCTGATTATAAGTCCGGCTAAATAAAAGCACCTTTATTAAAGGTGCTTTTTTATTGATGACTCTTAGATGTTAAAGCAGAGAAAATCAGCTTAAAAAGTAAAGTTATACACAGGGTTTTGTGAGTAACTTGTGTTTAGGGTGTGCGCTTGCTTGGGGTGCAATTTAAATCACTTTTTTAGTTAAAAAAGGCTTGCGTTAAATTCGCGGCTCCCTATAATGCGACCCCACTGAGACGGCAGAGCAGGCAACGCTTAGCGAGGCAAGCAAACCACTTAGTGAGTCGAGTAAAACTTGAGTTTAGATTTTTATAAAGTTTAAAATTAAGTGTTGACAAAAATACAGGAAAGCGTAAGATTCGCTTCCCTTGAGTCGCTAAGGCAACTCAAACGCTCTTTAACAATATAAAGCAATCATCTGTGTGGGCACTCGTACAGATTGAGTTCTAACAGCCAAGCTACTTAGGTAGT
>NZ_JAWJBQ010000022.1:0-63997 GCF_046535955.1 Pseudoalteromonas sp. SIMBA_162
GCCCAAAAGCTATTAAAATAATGCTAATTATAAAAATGAATTTGGTCACTACTCGATCCTGATAGTTATATAACGCCGTAATAAACGGCACAAAATAGCAGGCTAAAATTGGCGACGAAGGAGCACAAGCCTGCTGTTTTGTGTCCTTTGTTTAATTACTTTGTTAGCTGTACGATTTTTATGATTTTGTTTTCTTTAGCTATTGTTAAGTAGCTAATTTCTAGGCAATTACCATTTTTTATAACTTTACCTGGTAACTCTTTTTCATAGAAAAAAGGTGTTCTTGTATAGCTATTATAAGAAAACTCGACCTCTTTCACTTCGAATGTTGCTGTATTTCCCTTAACTTCGTCTAGACGATAGTTTTGAATACAACCAGATACAAGTGAAAACTCACCCGAATCCATCTGTTTTTTAACATCAATATCTTGTTGTAGCTCTGAGTATGTACCAAACAATGCAATGAAAAAAATCAATCCAAAAATTGTTAAAAGCCAATTTCGTGAAATCTTAACCATGCTTAATACAAGATCAGAGGCGGCTGGCAATCTAACAAAAGCTACAAGCAAAAATAAAACAGGTAACACCCACAAAAAGTAATCAATGTTGGGGGTTAAACTGATTTCAAAATATGGGCTCAAATTTCACCTAGTACAGCTAACATGTTTATAGCGAGCGAATCGCGCGTTTTTCTACCACGGCGGAGCTCGTTTTTCTTGTTTGTTTATTAGTAACAAACTTGCCAACTAATTGCCAGCGTTATTAAAATCCTTCAGTGATCGCTTTTCTTCATAGTATAAAACGAGCAACGGGGTCGTTTTATTGACTATGCGAGCGACCGTACTATGGCTGTATATATACAGCTAAAATTCATAGAATTGAAAATGAAAACTCGCTCTGCGTATATAAATTATATTGCTGCCTACATGCTTACCCCACAATATTTATAAGCACTATTTATACTCTCTTAGGCTGGATCGCAAGTTTCACCTACTTTCACAACAAACGTCACCTAAATTCAATGAAAACCCTATAACGATCTTTTTTGATCAAAATGCAGCGATTATCCGATTAAGTGCAATTTGTCATAAAACTGCAATCTAAGTAGGCGATAATTTAAACTCAAACTGTATTTTTTATAATCTAGAAGACGAAGTAAATGACCACACCTTTAGTGCAACTAACATTTGCACTGCAATCACTTGATGATCCGATGTCTGCGGCTATGAGCCACACCATGGAATACGAAAACCTTTCGCTACAAGCTAATGCGCTTCATGCAATTACATTGCAATGCGATTTGCCAGATGCTGTAAATGAAGGTGATGTTATTTCGCTGAGCGCAACACATCCAAGTGCCCGTGGCGCTCAGTATTTTACTGAGAGCGTTATTACGCAAGCAGATTTAGAGCGTGGTTACGTTAACCTTACTTTAAACAAAATTACCCATAGCCAATGTTTTGTAATGCAGCTTATGTTGCACGGAAAATACGCTACATTAAAAAATAGCCTTCAGTTTGATATGAACATTAACGCATTTGAGGGCGGCTATAACGCGCCACTTGTAAATATCGAGCATTCAAAACCACACGGTTTTCGCCGGTATTTTGCTGGGGTAGGCTCGACCTTTTTATCATTGTTTTAAAACGCTTTTATCAATAGCGGTTAGTCGGGAAAACTTATTTTTCCCATAGTCACTCCCGCAATACCTTGCGCGGTATTATTAAGGTGTTGCTGCTCACCTGCTAGGCATTCGTTGGCTAAAATAGCAAATAACACGGCTTCTTTAGCATCGGGATCTATTCCTAGTACCTGTGTGTTTTTAAACGCTTTAACTTCTGGGCAAAGTGTTAAAAGCTGCTCCATTAATAGTGGGTTATGTATTCCACCACCACTGGCATACACCACACAATTTGCCTCGTGTTTAGCACACTGTTTTATTGCATCGCTTATTACATTAGCACTAAATGCATTGAGTGTTGCCATTACATCGTGGTGAGTTAAGTCAAGCGTATTGGTGAGTCCTTGAGCCGCTTTTAAATACGCTAAATTAAACACTTCTGGCCCTGTTGTTTTGGGCATGCTTAAATTAAAAAAGTCATCTGCGCATAATGCATGAAGTAAAGGCATATTTACTTTCCCTGCTTTTGCTATTTTTGCACCGTCGTCAAAATGCATCCCCTCAAAATATTTTTGTACGTAGGCATCCATTATTGTATTACCCGGGCCAATATCAGAGCTAAATACACTGTTTGCATCACCGCTTTTGGGTAAAAAAGTTAAGTTAGCTATACCACCCATGTTAAGTAAAATACGGTTTTCAACAAGGCTTGAAAAAAACAAGTAATCGCCATATACCGCAAGGGGGGCACCTTCGCCTCCTGCGGCTATGTGCTTTTGCCTAAAATCGCCAATGGTTGTAATGCCGGTAGTAACGGCTATTTGGTCGCTGTCGCCAATTTGTAACGTGCCATTAGTAAAGCTTTTATGATTATGTTGCGACTGTGGGCAGTGGTAAATTGTTTGCCCGTGGCTGGCTATAACATCAATTGTACTAGGGTCCACTTGCCACGCTTTTAAGCACTGATTAACCATATTGCCATGGAGCTTACCTACCCACGGGTGCAATAAGGTTACTAGTTCTAAATCGCACTCTCGTTTGGCAAATACCTGCTTTATTTTAGTTTTATAATCGTCGCTATATTCAACGGTGATAAAATTTAATATTTCAATATGTGTGTTTAAGCCCGCGCCGCTTACCTTACACAGCGCTACATCGAGCCCATCTAACGAGGTACCACTCATTAAACCTACAATTAAACGGCTTGGCTTTTGGGCACTATTATATAGGGCGGCTATGTGTGGGTGCATAAAAGGTATCTTAAACAGTATTATATTTTGCTTATATTAGAGTACTTTAAAACAAAGTTATAGGCGTAAGTGGTTAATCTTTGTGATTGTGCTATCTCTAATTGCTTGCTAAGTTAAACCGTACTCACCCTATACTTAATTTAAACAATGATCACCCTAAGAGACTTTAAACCACAAGACGCGCCACACATTATTAATACCTTAAATGATGAACAGGTTACGCGCTTTTTATCGTCTAAAATTCCATTTCCGTATACTCAAGCCGACGCCGACTGGTGGATAAGTCAAGGTTCTAAAAGTGGAATAGTTAAGGCCATTGTTGTAGATGAGGAATTTGCGGGGTGTATAGGCATAACGCCCGGAGAGTTCGAGTATAGCCGCAGTGGCGAAATAGGCTATTGGCTTAATAGTGACTTTTGGGGGCAAGGAGTAATGACTCACGCTATTACAAAAATTTGCGATGACGCATTTAAAAGCTCAAACCTAAACCGTATTTTTGGCGCCGTATTTGATGGTAATACTGGTTCTATAAAGGCACTGACTAAATGTGGTTTTAAGGCCGAGGCCGTTCTTAACCAAGCCATTTATAAAAATGGCGCATTTTACAATAGCCATATTTTTAGCAAGCTCAAATAATCTGTTTAGAATAATTACTCCGCTTAAGGTTGAATTAACAGCCCCTCGCCCAAAACTCTTGTTATAAAGTACAAATTTGTACATATTTATACTACTTAGCGCGCATTATTGTTTATGACAATCGGGTTATTAAACGCATACACATTCGTTAAGTGGGTTCATATCCAAAAGGAGAATTTTATGTCTACAACTAGTCGTCAACTTACTTTAGCATCACGCCCACACGGTGCTCCAACCGATAAAAACTTTGAGCTTAAAACAGTCGATTTACCAGCCCTTAAAGATGGCGAGGTACTGCTGCGCACTATTTACTTATCACTTGACCCATACATGCGTGGCCGCATGAGCGACGCAAAGTCGTACGCCGATCCGGTAAACGTGGGTGACGTAATGGTTGGCGCTACCGTGTGCCAAGTAGAAGAGTCTAAAAACGATAAATTTAGCGAAGGCGAGTGGGTACTTGCCTACACAGGTTGGCAAAGTTACGCCATTAGTAATGGCGAAGGCCTTATGCAATTAGGCAAAGAGCCTGCTAATCCTTCGTACGCGCTAGGCATTATGGGTATGCCGGGCTTTACGGCGTATATGGGCCTACTTGATATTGGCGCGCCTAAAGAAGGCGAAACGGTAGTCGTAGCTGCAGCAACGGGGCCAGTTGGTGCAACCGTTGGCCAAATAGCTAAAATTAAAGGCTGTAAAGTGGTAGGCGTTGCCGGTGGCAGCGAAAAATGTGCCCATGCCGTTGAAAAGCTTGGTTTTGATGCCTGTATTGATCACAAAGCCGATGACTTTGCAGAGCAGCTAGAAAAAGCATGTGATAACGGTATAGATGTTTATTACGAAAATGTGGGCGGTAAAGTGTTTGATGCCGTATTACCATTACTTAATACCGCAGCTCGTGTACCGCTGTGTGGTTTAGTATCGCAGTATAACGCCACAAGCTTACCTGAAGGCCCTGATCGTATGGGTATGCTAATGGGGCAGTTGCTTACTAAACGTATTAAAATGCAAGGCTTTATAATTTTTGACGACTACGGTCACCGCTACGATGAATTTGCCCAAGACATGCAAAAGTGGCTGCAGGATGGCAAAGTACAATACCGCGAGCACATGGTAGAAGGTATTGAAAACACTGTAAGCGCATTTAACGGTATGATCAGCGGTAAAAACTTTGGTAAAACCGTTGTTAAAATCAACGATGCACTTTAACTAAAATATATAAACACAGCGTTGCTGCAACCAGCAACGCCAACAAGGACTGACATGATAAAACTACACCATTTAAATAAATCGCGTTCTAAACGTATTATTTGGCTTTTAGAAGAACTAGAAGTTAATTACGAAATTGTTGCTTATCAACGTAACAAAGACACATTTTTAGCCCCTGATGAGCTAAAGCAAGTTCACCAACTCGGTAAGTCGCCGGTTATTGAAGACGATGGTTTAATTGTTACCGAATCTGGCGCTATTACTGATTACTTAATTACTAAATACGGTAACGGAAAGTTTGCACCAAAGGCTGGCACCGCTGACTACGTTGATTACCAACAATGGCTGCACTTTGCTGAAAGCTCTGCCATTTTACCGCTACTACTTAAAATGTTTGTGGTTAAAGATGGCGCTAAAACACAATTTTTAGAAGGCTACGCCGACGCCGAAACCGCTAAAGTAATTAGCTACTTTAACGACCGTTTAGAAGGTAAACGTTATTTAGTTGGCGACACCCTAACCGGCGCCGATTTTATGATGTCGTTTATTGTTGAAATTGTTAAAAACTCAGGCCAGCTAGGTCACTTTAAAAACCTAGTAAAATACGACGAGCAATTACAAAGCCACGAGAAGTTTCATACGGCTAATGAGCTAGAAGCTAAATACGACTAATTTTATACGCCTATGACTGTGGAAACACAGTCATAGCAAACATTTTTGTTGCTCTATTTTATTTACACTAATTTGCTCAAGCGTATTAAAATTCAATTAAAAATAATTTATCTGGATAATTGTGCTGTAGAGTAAAACTCTAAAGTTCTCATTTTTAGTCAACCAATCGATAACCCACGGCCGGTTCAGTTAAAATATATTTTGGACTCGCAGGGTTAGCCTCTAGTTTTTGTCTGAGCTGTGCCACATGGACTCGCACATATTCAGGTCGCTCTACATACTGCGCCCCCCAAATATGGCTTAAGATTGCATTATGGGTGAGTACTTTATTTTTATTCTGAAACAGCAATAAGAGTATTGCGTACTCTTTTTTAGTGAGTTTTACCTCACCTCCAGAAGCAGTAACACTGTGCTTTTGCGGATCTATTTTTATATTCCCGCAGGTAAATGCCACACTCGGTTGGCTTTGGGTGCGTAATAAAACCCGAATTCGGGCTAGCAACTCATTCGCGCTAAACGGTTTAGTAATATAGTCATTTGCTCCATTATCAAGCGCTGTGACTTTTTCTACTTCGCCATCTCGAGCTGATAGTACTAAAACAGGTAAGGCACTCCATTGTCTAAACTCAATTAACCAGTCTTGACCATCCATGTCTAACAGGCCTAAGTCTAACAATACAAGATCGTAACTTTGCTCACTTAAACGTGCAAAACCATCTAACCCTTTATCACAAATACTTAGTTCGTAACCACTGGCTTGCAACAAGGTTTTTAAAAAGCTTTGTAGAGGGGGAGAATCTTCTAATATCAAGATTTTAGTCATTACTTTTTTCCCAGATTAACTCTGCGTACGCCATATTTTTTTCTTTATCAATTGTTAATGTAAATGTGCCCTGGTGAAATTTAGCAACCACATCACAAATAATACTGCCTAATCCAACGCCTTCATCGCTACTGGTTTGCCCATTAATTACCAAGTTATTAGTTAGAAGTAACTGATAGCCTACCTTTTGCTGATGAGTACGTCGCGTAAATTCTACGCTCACCTTTTTATCACCATAACGCCATGCATTTTCGAGCATATTAGCCAGCGCAATTTCTAACAAAGTCACATCCCCTTCGCATGTTGTCTGGGCGTCTATATTGGTATTTATGACAAAATCAGTGAGTTGCTGCTGCCTTCTAGCTTTAGCTTCACTAAGTAGTGCTTGTAAGTTTATTGTTTGCCAACTTAGGTTTTCACCCATTTTATTAACTCGGCTTAACTCCATTACTTTATCAAAGTGCTCATTTAGTATTTTACTTTGCTCATAAATATTACTCGCTTGCTCTTTTATCACGATGTCACTGAGGGTAATCTCATCATCTGCAAGCATGCTCGATGCGCCCATAATGGTTGCCAGTGGTGTACGTAAATCGTGAGACAAACTGCGTAAAAGTGCATTTTTAGCGCGCTCTAATTCCGCTTGCACCGAAATAGCAGCCGACTGTTGGCGTAATAATGTTTTTTCATGTACCTGATAAAGAAGCGAAATAGCGGTGTCAGCAAAGGATTTTTGCCCTTGCGTTAACCGTTTAGTAAAATTAAACCCGCCCCAGCTAGGGTTAACTTCACTAAGCAATATAAATTCACTATTGCCTTGCGATGCTACAGGTGTAAAAGTACAACTTGCGTTTAAATGCTTACTAATGCGCTGCACAAAGTACTTTTTTTGTTCATCCAGCGTATCTAGGCTGTTTAAGTCTTTGGCCAGTTCGTACAAGGTGCGACTATTACTTGCATGTAATTGCACATCCCTAACTTTAGTACTGAGCTCGCCTGCCAATTGGCTGATCACAAAGCCAACAATCAACATAACCATGAAGGTTACTAAATATTCTATGTTTTCAATATGAAAAGTAAAATTAGGGGCAACAAAAAACCAATCTGTACACGCCACACTCACTAAGGTGGTTAGTATGGCAAGACGACGATTACTGCGCACAGCAACCCAAGTCACCCACAATAACTGAAGCATCACGATATCGGTGGTAGTAAACCAATTACGTACAGGGTAAATGGCAATAACCACAATTAATGGCATTATAACTGCCAAAAACAATGCGTTATACCAACGTGGTTTAGCCTCTGCCTGATACATTAATTATTCCTCTAACATTTGAACACCTAGATTACTGCCTTTTTGATATTGCCTCTATAAAGTTTTTATAAAGTTTTTTATCTGATTCGTTAAATCTTTATAAAGCTTTTAACACCTACCTACATTGTTACTTCAATAACTCATATTCTAACTTCAGCAAAAGGAATAATAGGTATGTCAGGTTGGATAAAAACAGTGAAGCGTACAGCCTTTGTATTAACTGTTTATTGACCAAATGGCTCTTTACCACTTCTCTCTTTTAACTTTAATTTAGGTATCAACATGGCACATTTTACAGTGATCGGGTTAGGTCGTTTTGGCATTGCAGCAAGCCTTGAATTAATTCATTTAGGGCATACAGTCACAGGGGTTGATAGTAACCCAAAACTAGCTGAAAAATATGTTGAGCATTTATCTGAAACCGTTGTTTGCGACTCCACCGATGAAGCCGCACTTAAAGAGCTTGATTTAGCGAGTAGTCAGGCTGTTTTAGTCGCGATTGGAGAAGACATGCAATCGAGCATTCTGTGCACACTTGCATTAAAAAACTTAGCTGTTGAGCAAATATGGGTAAAAGCGAGTACTAAAGCCCATCACACTATTATCTCTAAATTAGGTGTAACACGCATTATTCATCCTGAAGAAGAAATGGGGGTGCGCGTTGCACAAGCGCTTAATTACCCTGTAGTAAACGACTATATTTCCTTAGGCAATGGCTTATACGTTGTTGAAGTAAGTATAAAGGCGCACTTACATAAAACAAAACTAGGGCATTTACTTAAAGAAATAAAAGGCACTGTAGACCCTCTATTGGTTAAGCGCACCAAGCAAACGTTTGTCAAACTTAATGACGACTTTGAGTTACATACCGACGATACTTTACTGTTATCAGGTAATCGAGTCGAACTAAATTATCTTGCACCAAGGCTTTTATAATTATGGTTTTATGGCACCCTCTCAAAACACCTATTGAGCGCAAACTCAGTGGGCATAAAAAACTCAATGCGGCTCCACCGCTTGTTCTCTGTTGTAGTTTTTTAATATTAATAACGCTAGGGGCATTGGCGTTAAAACTGCCTTTTGCAACCTATGAGCCTATTTCCTGGATACAAAGTGCGTTTACAGCAACCTCCGCGGTGACTGTAACTGGATTAGTTGTTGTCGATACTGGTTCAGTGTTTACTCCTTTTGGACAAGGCGTTATTGCACTATTAATTCAACTAGGTGGTCTAGGTTTAATGACCTTTGCGGTTGTAACCTTAATGGCACTGGGTAATAAAGTTGGCTTTATTCAAAAAACAGTCACCAAAGCTGCTTTTAATCAAACAGATACATCGACTTTGGTCAATACCGCTAAGTCTGTTTTGCTGTTTTCACTAATCGTAGAATCTGTAGGCATTATTATTTTAACGCTGTATTGGCTACCTGAAATGGGTTTACAAAAAAGCTTTTTTCATGCTCTTTTTTATACCATTAGCGCTTTTAATAACGCAGGGTTTGCATTAAGCCCCAATAGTTTAATGCACTATGTAGAAGACCCCATTGTAAATTTAACTATTACCTGTTTGTTTATTATTGGCGGCCTGGGCTTTACCGTATTAATGGATTTATATAAATCAAAGCGTTGGGCAAAGCTCAGTCCCTACAGTAAATTAATGCTGATCAGCACTGTTATTATTAACGTCATTGCATTATTGCTTATTTACGCGATTGAATACGATAATCCAAAAACACTGCAACCACTGTCTGAAGTAGGTAAATGGTTAGCTGCTTGGTTTCAAGCTGTCACTCCCCGTACTGCGGGATTCAATACCATTGCTATTGAAGAATTAAAAAATGCCAGCACCGCTTTAACTATGATGCTTATGTTTATTGGTGGCGGCTCTTTAAGTACCGCAAGTGGCATTAAAGTCGTTACGTTTATCGTTTTAATTTTAGCAACCTATAGCTACTTAAGACGTGACAAAGGCGTCACCGTGTTACGCCGAGAAATAGACAATGATTCTGTATATAAAGCATTAGCCTTAACCGTTATTTCAGCGGGAGTCACATGGTTGGCTATTTTTACATTACTTGTCGTTGAAGATGCAGCTTTTTTAGATATTGCTTTTGAAGCGGTATCAGCACTGGGGACAGTAGGACTTTCACGCGGTTTAACGTCATCGTTATCACCGCTGGGGGAGTTTATCATTATGTTTTTAATGTTTATGGGTAGAATAGGCCCGCTCACTCTCGCCTACTTTTTAGCAAGTCCACGAAGTAAAAAACTAAGGTACCCAAGCGCACAACTCTCTATTGGTTAAAAACACAAACGCGGGTTTATTAGTTAGTCCGTATTTTTAAATACCGGCTATTTCGCGCTCTGTAATACACTCGTTCGAGGCCATTTCAAACTCACGGCAAGTAAGTGGGCGGTTGTCATAAATGGTACACATTAGCGTATTGCGGTCGAGAGCTTGGCACCAACCATCATAGCCGCGTTTCATTACTTCGCTGCCCCACTTGTCATAATCAATATACTGAAAAGGCACACCGGTGTCGGTTACTATGCGCACTTCTAATTGGCAACAACACGCTTGGCAGTTAGCGCAGGTTACGGGCTCAGGTGTAGAGGAAATAGTTTTACTTGGAATAACAGTGTTAGGCATAGTGGCTTAAATAAAAGAAACACACTAAGTAGGATACACGAGCTGGCTAAACGCGCTAGTTAATTTTAATGGTGAATAAATAGAATAATAAAAAGCGTGCTACTCGCTAACACGCTTTATTGTTGGCCTTTAATTTTAAATTAAAAGTTTAATACCACCTTCACATCATCAGACACGGCAGATGCCGAAACAAACCCAATCGTATTTGGGTTAGCTGCAACCATTTTGATCACCTCTGAGTCATTTTCTAGCTCTTTGGGTGGTGTTCCTTTTCCCGTAAAAATAAGCTTTGACCAATAGGCTCTTAACTGCGAAGCACTTTTATTAAGCAGTTTACTGTTAAACTGCTCCGTAGTCGGATTTTTTGAATCTTGTGATATTGGAATGATCGTATTGCCATTACTAAACGACTTTTCTTTTCCTGTATAAATTCGACTAATGACGGACTCATCAAAACTACTCTCGTTTGAAGGATGTACAATAATAGCAAAATCAGCAAAGGCAACATTGCTAAACAAAAACAGTACACATAACATTAATTTTTTCATTTTTAATTCCCCTTAAAATACAACATCAACACCAAGCGTGATTGCTTTACTATCACCCGCTACCGCTAACTCGAATGAATCATCTTTTACCCTGTCGTACTGCATTTTGAGTGCCGCCGAAGGATGAAAATCCCAACGAACCCCCACCGCAAAGGTATTATGGCTTTCAGTATCTCCCTCACCTTCTTGCTCAAAATCTGAAAACATCACATAAGGCGTAATTGCATCAAACCTATACCCTGCACTGATCATATAAGTGTCTAGGTTTCCGTCTAGATCTAAACGGTTAAGTTCGCTTAGTACAAAAAAGTCGCCAAAATCAAAATTGGCAGCTAAGCCATAGAATTTGCCATCACGGCTATCTTTTCCATCCCATAAAACCGGCTCTCCAGAACGAAAGCGTTTATTAGTGTATTGCATATGCGTTACTCTCAGTTCAAGCCAATCATGGCTTAACGAAAGTACACCACCTAGCATATCTTCCCAAATTTCTCGGGTAGGCTCTTGAAAGAAAAAGTCTGATAGCAGTTTGTTGTCGTCATCATCTTCTTTACCAGCATACACATTAGCAGACACACCCCATTCTCCAATCGAGCCAGAATAGAGAAGGTTTATGCCCTCATAGTTAAATACTTGCCATGTATAATTGTCGGCTGGTGCACGCATCCACACATATGCGTAACCTACGTCAAAAAAATCTGAGTAATAAAAAAGAGGCAAACGTTTTTTACCCGCTTGAACCGTCCAATTATCATTTATTTCGTACGAAATATATGCCCACTCAAAATTAGCATCAAAATCATTTACACCTCGGGCAACAATTTGACCTGTGACAGATAAGCCCTCACCAAGATCCCCCGACACTTGTATACCAATTAACGACTCTGGAGAGAAAGATAAGTCTTCTGTGTAGCCACTCACATTAGGGTAGTCAGCCAAAAAGGTTGGCTCAACACCATATTGCGGCACACCACTTCCACTGAGTACTTTACCCGCGTTAATACTTGCAAAGCCTGAAATATTAATTTCAGCGTAACTAGTCCCTGAAATAAACACTCCTAACAGCATCAATTTTTGCAGTTTCATCGTTCACCTCGTTTTATATGACCTTAATAGTCATGTTGAGTATAGTTAAACGCTGAAAAAACAAACAAAAATTTAACATTTTTTATAATTATGCAGGTTTGATCATTACTTTAATGGCTATCTGCCAAGCAGTGTGGCTTTTATATCGCTATACCGCTGTTGCTCACAAAGCGCAAATCCGCTGAGTTGGCGTACCTTATTACGAGCAAACAATGGCACGCTCATACCCGCTAAAAAACGGCACTGGGTTTCAACACCCACGTTATGAACTCCCTTTGTGGCCATATGCGCCAAAAACTCATCTACCTTTTGATAAATAACGTCATCATTAATAGTTACAGGCGCTAATGAGTATTCTAATTTTACAGCATTACCACGGCATACACTGCAATGGCCGCATTGCACTGGCGCATTTTGGTCGTCAAAGTAGCGCGCTAAGTTATAACTCAGGCAAGTTTGTAGCTCAAAAAAGCGCACCAATGCGGCTATTCGTTTAATCTCGGCTTGTTCTTTATCGCTAAAATAGCTGTGTAATTGTTTTGCAAGTTCAGGGTTATTTATAACTTCACTATGCACTTTATATACTTGGGTAATGCGTTTGGTTTCAAGCGTTATAAGGTTTTTTTCGGCTAGGTAGTCAAGCGCGGCCACAACCCGTTTACGGTCAACCTGCGCGGCTTGGGTAAGGGTGTCAAAATTGAGCGTGCCCCATATTTTTTTAAAATCGGTATGGCTAAATATTTGCGTTAAAAAGGCTTGGCGCTGCTCGTCAAACTGGCTAAGTAGCTCGTTTTTATCAACCAAAAACTTGTATTTAAAATCGGCATAATAGGCGTACTGCGGCGTAATTGCGCCTTGCATTTCAAGTTGAACCAGTAATGTTTTAAGTGCTAATTGGCGAATATTACTTTCGCTTGAAAGGCTGTATTCTTGCATTTCCCATTGCTGTTGGGCTTGGCGAATATCGTTAATTACATATTCAATGCCACTCAGCTCAGGGGTGTCGCCATATACAAAGTTTTCTACTGTGTTTAGGCCATCTAAATTAGCAAGCGTGTAGCAGTTTGATGGGTTGCCATCGCGCCCTGCGCGGCCAATTTCTTGGCTGTAGTTTTCAATCGATTTTGGTAAATCGTAATGTATAACAAAGCGAATGTCTGATTTATCAACGCCCATACCAAAGGCTATAGTTGCTACAACTACATTAATTTTACCCGCCATAAAATCATCTTGAATTTGCCACCGGAGTGTATCTTCAAGCCCTGCATGATACGCAACCGCCTGAATACCTTGCGCACTTAGCGTGTTAGCCACTTGCTCAGCACTTTGCTGCAGTGTCACATACACAATACCTGGGCCATTTTGCGCACGCACTATGTTTGTAAGTTCGGTGTTTTTATCAGCCGTTTTTACACTTAGCACGCTTAAATCGAGGTTAGCGCGGTAAAAGCCTGTTTGTACAATGCACTCAGGGGCAATATTAAAACGCTCGCTCATGTCGCGTTTTACTTTTTTAGTGGCGGTGGCGGTAAGCAATAGTACTAGTGGAATATTTAGCTCTTCGCGATATCGCGGTAGTTTTAAGTAGTCAGGTCTGAAGTTATGGCCCCATTCAGATATACAGTGCGCCTCATCTACCACCAGCATAGACAGCGCAACTTGGCTTATAAACTCTCTAAATCGCTCGTTTTTAAAGCGCTCTACCGACACCATTAACACTTTAATTTTACCATTTCGCACATCGTTCATTACGGTGCTGCTTTGCATTTGGTCTTGGCTAGAATCAAGGCTTGCCGCGTAAATACCTTTGCTATTTAAAAAACTAATTTGATCTTTCATTAAGGCTAGTAATGGCGACACCACTAACGTTAAGTTTTCTAAATGCATAGCCGTTAGCTGATAACATAACGACTTACCCGATCCTGTAGGGAATATAGCAAGGGACGATTGCCCATTTAAAAGCTGCTCTATAGTTTGCTGCTGCCCTGCTCTAAACTGATTAAAACCAAAATGTTGCTCAAGTGATTGTAAAAGCGGCGTATTCATAAAAATGTCCTTTTTGGCGTTGATAACACAGGGCTATAACAGAAAAATGCAGCCTAGATGAAGTATTTGCAAGTTAGTATACCGTAAATTAGGTGATTTACTGCTGACATATCCATTATTTAGGCGCACACTATAGCCCCATAAAAGTGAGCTTTGCCAAAATAATTTTCGATACCCAAGTCATTTTAAAAATAATAAAACAGATTGCTTGGGTATATTATTTTTAAGGGCATAGTCATGAACATAACCACTCCTAAAATCGTCGTTATTGGCGGCGGCGCTGGCGGATTAGAGCTTGCAACTCAATTAGGGCATAAACTAGGAAAGAAAAAACACGCAGAAATTCTACTAATAGACAAAAACCGCACCCACATATGGAAACCGTTACTGCACGAAGTAGCCACAGGCTCTATTGACCCCGATTTAGATGGCGTAGTTTACTCTGCCCATGCCGCAAAACATCATTATAATTTCCAACTTGGTACCTTTTGTAATATCGACCAAAGTAATAAAACAATCACTCTCGCACCACTTTTTGACGAACTTGGCCACACTATTTTGCCCAAACGCACAGTACGCTATGACCACCTTGTTATTGCTATTGGCAGTGTAAGTAACGACTTTAATACTCCAGGCATAAAAGAGCATTGCTACTTTTTAGATTCAAACCAGCAAGCTGAGCGTTTTCAACATTCTTTGCTCGATAGCTTTACCCGCCTTCATCAAGACGACAACCAGCAACAATCTCTTGATATTGCTATTGTGGGCGGCGGTGCAACCGGAGTTGAGCTCTCGGCAGAGCTGTATCACTTGTCTGAATTACTAAAGCTTTACGGCCTAACAAACATGTCGTCTAAACGTTTACACATTCATTTAATTGAAGCGGGCCCACGTATTTTACCTGCTCTGCCCGAGCGAATTGCCGTAAGCGCTAAACGCGAGCTGTTAAAGTTGGGTGTAAACGTGCTAGAACAAACCCAAGTAAAAGAAGCCACCGAGCAAGGCTTTATAACAAAAGACGAAGAACACATAGATGCCGATATTATGGTATGGGCGGCAGGCGTAAAAGCGCCAGATTTTATTAAAGACTTAGGTGTTTTTGAGCTTACTCGCAGCAACCAAATTCAAGTAAACAAGTTCTTACAAAGCACCGTAGATGAAAGTATTTTTGTACTTGGCGATTGCTGCGCCTTTAACCAAGAAGACGGAAAACTTGTACCGCCACGCGCGCAATCGGCCCATCAAATGGCACAATGTGTTGAAAAAAATCTTATTGCAACACTTAAACACCAGCCGCTAAGCGAGTTTAAATACAGCGACCACGGCTCTCTCGTTAACTTATCGCGCTACAGCACGGTAGGTAATTTAATGGGTAACTTAACCAGCAACACCTTTTTTATTGAAGGTAAAATAGCCCGCTTTATGTATATCTCGCTGTATCGTATGCACCAGCGCGCCATACACGGTAGCGCAAAAACCTTTGCATTATGGATAAGCGAAAAGGTACTACGTGTTGTGCGCCCTAAAATGAAATTGCACTAATAAATTAAGTCGGCTCACAACACCACAAAAAGCTTTAACAGTTAATAAGTATTCTCTCTTAAAGCTTTTTTGCACTTTGCGTACCTAAAGTAGTACGATGTGAGAATATTTTAATAACATCAAGGGATTGGCGGTTATGAAAAAGCTACTTATCGGACTTATAATTATAGCGGCTTTGGCAGTATATTTATTTAAAACCCAGCCTAACACAGCAGCTGTAGAGCAGAACAACGTGGCTGCACCTAATGTCACTGAGCCTAATTTAGTTAATAAAAAGCAGCCCGCAGAAGGCACACCGCTACGAATAGTCATAGATCTAAAAAAAGATATTCGCCTTTGCAGAGATCAATCACAGCAACAACATATAAAAATAAATAATTTAAACCAATCGCTTGTTTCATTTTTTGTAATTGAGCTTAAAAAAGGGACGTTGGTCCCTACGCTTTTAAAGTATGCAAACCTATCAGAAATCTATAAGCGTCAATACATTGCCCTTTTAAGAGATGCCATAGTTGCAGAGCAAAAACAGCAGCTTAATATTACTAGCTCTTTAAACGAGTTAGCTAATTGGCAAGGCATTGAGGCAATTAAAGGTTTCACCAATGATAAAGTAAAAGAAATGATTCAACAGCTTGGAGATAATAAGCATAGCCCTCCAGGGCTTTCTATGAGCGTACCGCTTGATGAAAATGTACAAAAAGAAACCCTTTATGCTTTATTAAACAACACTGATACATTTACCACTTACTCTAAAACGTTTATTAAACTTGAGGGCAGTGAGGTTATTTCCCCGGCTACATTGTTTGTACTTAATGCAAATAAATTTACTCCAAAAGAGTTTGAGCAGGCAATTTCATCTAACCAATTTACAGTAAATGAAGTGGCTACTGCGATTAAAAACAACATTCCTAATGAGTATATTCTTGCGCTTATAAAGCAGGTGCCGGCACTGAATGCTATGCCGCTATACGAAGAAAAATCTGTTTTGTATAACGTAGCTGATATTGCCGTAAGCCAGTTTAATTTACCGCTTGTAAAAGCATTACAACAACTAGGCGTAACACCAACCAATCAGCCAGGCTTATTTACGGGTTTAGATGTTGCAATAGTAAACCTGCCTAAAAGTGGTAACTTAACGCTAGCCCCTTTAGATGCAAAGCATACTCAAATGTTAAACTACCTTACAGAGCAGGGCTATAAAGCTCATAGCGGTAATGCTAATGACGATCCAAATAACAAAGGCGTTTTTTTTGTAAGTGACTTTATTTACCAGCAAGGCGCCTATATTAATGCGCAGAAAAACCCTGAGCAATATGCTTACTTTAATTCTATTGGTAAAATAGACAACACCACAATGCCTCAAGTGAGTGACCCCGATAATTCTGATGTTGCACGCTTTTTAGTAAATTTGAAGCAACAAAAGAAAGATCTAGATAATAATAGGCAAAACTGTGAACTATTACAGCAGCAGTTAAGTGATACTGAGCAATTACACTCTACTATGCAAGCATATAATACGGTGCTAGAGGTAAAAAAAGAGCACGGTAATAACTTCGAATATGTTTTGCAAGAACAAGACCCCGTATTAGTTAATTACTGGTGGAGTATGCTAAGTAATCAGCTTTCAAACGATAGAAGTCATAGCGATTTCAGCGAATATTTGTCAAAAGAAAATTACCAAAAAGCTTATGAGTACAGCCTTAGTACACCATTAACTCAAACAGAAACTGATACACTTTTTACATTACTGCTATTAGAGCCTCGTGACTTTATAACGATCTGGGAAAGCCGAATTGAACCTAAGCCACCAAGTGATTTAGCAAGATTAAGTCGTTTTCCGCTTGAGCATTGGCAAAAGCTAAAACAAGCTGGTTTTGATTTTTCGATTACCGACATGTTTGGCCGCGACGTATACATACAGGCAATATTTGCCTCAAACGATATAGTGCAATTTTTAATTGATAATAAAATACCGACTGTTCCCAGTAAGCTTGGTGTAGATATACTCGACTTAGCACTAGAGCAAAGTTATACAAAAGGTGAGTTAACCCCAATGATTCCTTTAGCTTTGCAGCTTGTGGAAAAATTTGAGCCAAACCACTTAGCCCGCGTTGCCAGATTAAAAATGTTTTACCCTGCGATTTATCAGCAGTTAATTCAGCTAAACCCAGCGCTTAAGCCTGCCCAGGGCACAGAGCTAAATCATTATATGTTTGATAATCACTAAATAACCCGCAAAGCACGCTAACGCCACTTAGCGTGCTATTTGAAAAATTAATGTCTTTAATATTTAACATTCCCTGTGTAGAGTATTTAAAACAATTAAAGGATTAGGGCTATGACGGGTAAAACGCTAATTTTTAATTTTGATGGCACAGGAAATGAGCCTCGCGATGCAGAGCAATTTAGCTCAGACCACTTTAAAGAAGACAGTAGTATTTCTAATATTCTTAAGCTGCATTTATTATTAGGCGGCAAACTCGATGACTCCCCCACCACTCCATTTACAAACCAGCTTAGCTTTTATTATCAAGGTATTGGCACTAAAGGTAGCCGCTTAAAACGTATTTTAAACCAAACTCTAGCGCCACGTGGTGACGATGTTGCCAGTATTTTAAATCAAGCCATGAGTGATTTTAAAGCGTATTACCAACTAGGCGATACCCTTTTACTTACCGGTTTTAGCCGAGGTGGCGCTCTCGCTAGACGTTTTGCAAAAATTCTGGAACCTTTGATTAGTAATAATGTGTACGTATGTGTATTTGATACCGTGGCCTCAATTGGTTTATCAAAAGTGAGTAAAGCTACACGCGGCGCCGAGCACGTTATTTTTGAAAACCACACCATTGCTAATAATATTTCCCAAGCACTGCACTGCGTGGCACTTGATGAAAAACGCCGTGCGTTTGAGCCTACGCTGATGAACCATCAAAATAACATTACTGAACTGTGGTTTGCAGGCGCGCATTCAGACATTGGCGGTGGATACTACCGTGATGGTTTAGCTGATATTTGCTTACGTTATGCACTTGAGTGGATTATTGAGCAGCCGTTAGCTATTTCATTGTTAACAAGTCACGATATTAACTACAAAACTCTTCTTCCAGATAGTAATTTAATTGCACAAGACGATCTCACTGTTATCCCCGACTCACTTGCACTGAGCCACCAGCAAAATTACTTTTGGTTAAACTCGTTCTTTAAGCTGGTAGATAGAGAGTGCTTTGTGCTGGTGGACAACGAAGCGAGTAATATTAAGCCATTAGTTCACCACAGTGTAGCTACACGAATTAATAAGCTCACCAGCTACCGTCCAGAGTCACTTAAAAAGCAGTCATACAACGTTAGCTACAGTGACAACAGCACCTTAAGTTTTACCGGCTTAAGTGCGCACATTACGCTTGCTAACCAAAATATGAGCGTATTAAGTATTGGCCAAAGCCAAGATGTGGTGGTATTCGCCAGTGAGTTTTATAACAAAACGGGCTTAATGCTTGAGCAAGGTGCAACTTATCGCTTTACTCCCTACCCTGATCAACATTGGTTTGACGACGGCATAAAGTGTACACCTAAGGGATGGCATCGAGATGACGTGCAATTAGGCGTTAAAGAAATTCCAATGGCATTACTTGAACCATTCAGGCGACTTCCAGATGCTCAGTGGTTCTCATTAGTTGGCGCAATTAATAATAACGAAGAATTTTTATTTAAAATAGCTAATGGCGCTACGGTGACTATTACTAAATCAGGTGAATTTAGTCCTTTCGCCAATGACTTAAGCCGCTTTTATGGGGCCAATGCAGGAAAAATAAAAGTAAAAGTAAGCCGCATAAGTTAAATGGGCTGAAGACGCGCAGCTTGATGGCGTTTAAAAGCAACGCTTTAACTGGGAACCACCGAGAAGCGAAGAAGAATACCTAGAGAAGTGACTAAACGATAGGGTGTTTTCAATGTGTAGCGCGAAGCACCTCGGTTTACTCGGTGGTCATATACAGATAACTTATACTAATTTGCTTTGGCTGCTCGTTTACTCCTCTCTCTTTGTGCATTTTTGTATTAAAGATCAATAAATCACTAAAGGGTTTAAAATCTACAAGCGCGATATAACATCGCGCCTACATCGAGTCTTAACAGCAGAGCTTAATGACCTCCGAAGACGCGCAGCTTCCTTGCGTTTTAAAAGCAATGCTTTTACCTAAGTGATAACCCACTTAATTTGAGGCGGCTAAGTCCGCTTCAGCATCAGCTAACATGGCAAACTCTTCATCTGCGGTTTTAGCGACTAAGCGCTTAGAACTGTATCCAAAATAATACGCCGCTCCGAATGCAAATAAAATTACGGTGTATAAAAACGCGCGAGGGTCAAAGGCATATACACCGGTAAGTGCAACAAGTGATAATACAAGTGCAATACCCGAGGTAACAACACCGCCTGGCGTTTTATAAGGGCGGACTAATTCAGGTTGCTTTATACGCAGCATAATATGGCTTAATGCCATTAATGCGTAAGAAACCGTAGCACCAACAACTGCCATGGCTAGCATTAAGTCACCTTCACCACTTAGTGAGGCAATAAAACCAAAAATAGCAGGTACTATTAACGCACGCGCTGGTACTTTGCGCTCTGTAGTAATTGATAGAGATTGTGGTAAATAACCCGCACGAGAAAGGGCAAACACTAAACGGCTGTAACCATAAATAATAGAGAAAAAAGACGCCACCAAGCCCGCTAAACCTAAAATATTAACCGTCGTAGCTAAGCTGCTATTGCCTGTTGCATTAAGCGCATCTACCAGTGGTACTGCACTGGCCCCCATTGCATTTGCACCTGCGGCACCAGGCACTAAAACAACCACTAATAACGCAGTGAAAAGTAAAAATACCATTGCTCCAATAATGCCTTTTGGCACATCTTTAGCGGGATTTTTTGCTTCTTCTGCTGCAAGTGGGACACCTTCAACCGCTAAAAATAACCACATTGCAAATGGCAATGCAGCCCACACGCCATACCAGCCAAGCGGTAAAAAGTCGCTTGCGCCTGCTGCATCGGTTACGGCTACATCAAATAAATTTGAGGGGTCAAAGTTAGTAACGAGCGCAATCGCAGTGGCAACAATAGCAAGCACCGCTAAACCACTTATTACCATCATTACTTTTAGTGCCTCACCTACACCCGCTAAGTGAATGCCCACAAATGCCAAGTAAAACAGCGCATAAACCCATGGACCATTAAACCCAGTTAATGCTTCTACCGCAGAGCCAATAAATATAACAATAGCAGCCGGCGCAAGCGCGTATTCAATCAATACGGCAAGGCCTGTTAAATAGCCACCAGCGGGACCCATTGCTTGGCGGGCAAAGCTATATCCACCACCTGCGGCTGGAATAGCAGCCGACATCTCAGCAAGCGAAAGTACCAACGTTAAATACATAATAGCCATTAATACTGCTGCAATGGCAAACCCACCCCAACCAGCTTCAGCTATGCCAAAATTCCAACCTGCAAAATCGCCCGATATGACATACGACACCCCCAAACCGGCTAGCAGTAACCAACCTGCAGTGCCACTTTTTAATTGCCTTTTGGCAAGGTATTCTGAGTTTTTGTTCGACATTGTTCTCTCCGTTGATGCTTGATTTTTATTGTTTTGATTTTTTAATTGCTTATTATTTGGCAATTAAAAAGTTGGTATTAGGTTGTTGATGTTCAATTACATCGTCTTGTGTTCGATCTTTTAGGTTAACGCCTGTTAATTTGAGCTTTTTTGCTTCGCGTAATAAATACACAGTACGGCGGGCGGCTTCTTCATACGACAACCCAGCGGGTCTAATATTTGAAATACAATTTCTGCATGCATCGCTCAACCCTGCTTTTGGCGCCCATGTTAAATAAAGCCCCAAACTATCTGGGGAACTCAGCCCTGGTCGCTCACCTATAAGTACCATGACTATTTGCGCATTTAACAACTCACCAATATCATCGCCAATGGCTACACGCCCTTGCTCTACTAACGTTATTGGCGCTAGTTTTAATTGCTGACTTTCGCCTAGCTGTCCTAGTAGTTCGCTAATAAATGGTTGTGTATTTTGTTGAACAGCCAAAGAAGAGAGCCCATCAGCCACAACAATAGCTAAATCATATTTAGACTCAGTGTGTTGCTTTTGTTCTGTCATAAAATTAGCTAATGCTGTGCGACTTGATTGGTTTAACTTACGCCCTAAGTCGGGACGTTGTAAGTAAGTAGTACGATCATCCGCTTGACTGTGAAGATGCAAAACAGGTGCTGCTGGATTTAAATCGCTCAGTCTGCATGACATTTCGTTAATATTAAGCGCAAAGCCAACAGCATCCCGGGCTTGCGCATGAGATAACTGAAACGCCAGCATTTCTGAGGTCGGTAGACTAATACCCGCTCTACCAAGGCCTATACGGGCATCGGTAAAGCGGCGTAAATCGCTCCACGGATTATGTACCACCTTGCCATTACTTTTATGATCAGTGTTTGCATTGAGGGTTTTAGGATTACTTCCCATTAGCTCCCCCCTGCTATTGCATTAAGCGGCTTGGCAAACGCTTCTGGGATTGTATTGGCTAAAATGATGTCCTGAGCATTTTGCATTATTTTCATTTTGCTTAACCAGGCCTCAAACTCTGGGGCAGGTCTTGAACCTAAAACTCTGCGCACATAAAGCGCATCATGAAACGAGGTAGTTTGGTAGTTAAGCATAATGTCGTCAGAGCCTGGAATACCCATAACAAATGAACATCCCGCTACACCTAGTAGTGTAAGTAAATTGTCCATGTCGTTTTGGTCGGCTTCAGCATGATTGGTGTAACACACGTCGCACCCCATAGGGATACCGAGTAACTTACCGCAAAAATGATCTTCAAGGCCTGCGCGGGTAATTTCTTTACCATCAAATAAGTATTCTGGGCCAATAAACCCCACAACGGTATTAACTAATAAAGGGTTAAATTTTCGCGCCACAGCATAAGCACGCGCCTCACAAGTTTGTTGATCAAGCCCATGGTGCGCATTGGCCGAAAGCGAGCTGCCTTGTCCGGTTTCAAAATACATTACATTATTACCAACCGTGCCTCGTTTTAAGCTAAGCGCAGCGTCTTGCGCCTCTGCTAACGTATTTAAATTAAAACCAAAGCTTGAATTTGTAGCCTCTGTGCCGCCTATTGACTGAAAAACCAAATCAACCGGTGCGCCAGCTTCTATGCACTCAATCGTATTAGTTACATGGGTAAGCACGCAGCTTTGTGTTGGAATTTCATATTTTTGGATTACATCGTCCATAAGCGTCATCAGCTTAATGGCTTGAGCAACATTGTCGGTGGCAGGGTTTATACCTATTACCGCGTCACCATTTCCGTAAAGCAGGCCATCCAGCATACTAGCCGCAATCCCGTTAATATCATCGGTTGGATGATTAGGCTGTAAGCGGGTAGATAAATGCCCTGGCAAACCAATTGTATTTCTAAATGCACTGGTTACATGGCACTTTTTAGCAACTAAAATTAAATCTTGATTACGCATAATTTTGCTAACCGCTGCCGCCATTTCGGGAGTTATAGCAGACCTGACGCTAGCCAGTACCGCTGGGGTTGCAAAATCACTCAATAGCCAATTACGAAAATCTCCGACCGTTAAATGTGAAATGGTCAAAAATGCATTCGCATCGTGCTCATCCATAATTAGGCGTGTTATTTCGTCATCTTCGTAAGGAATTAACGCATCATTTAAAAATGTTTTAAGTGGCACCTCTGCTAATGTCATTTGTGCTACGGCTCGTTCCTGCGCCGACTGCGCAATAACTCCTGCCAACCTATCGCCCGACCGCTGCACGGTTGCTTTAGCCATTAACTGGGCTAAATCTCTAAATTTATAAGTTTGTGTACCAAGCGTGTAACGATACGTTTGCCCCATTTTTTACCTCATTTAACTCTTTCAAACCTTGGTACAGGTTTTGCTGCAGCACTATTTATAATTATGTTTAATTTAAATACTAAAAGCTTAATTCGTACCAAAGCACTATCGAATTTTGGCAAATCGGTTTTTTCACAATAATTCAGTAACTTAAAAGAGTTTATAAACGGTTAAAGTTTCTTAATAAGCAATATAAAAATAAAGAGAAAACCCAAAATGGCGCATCAGCATTTATCAAACGCACCACAAAAGAGCAAAGTGGATACTCACGACATTGATGAGCAAGCAAGTAACCTCGTCAATTGGCAACAAAAGTATGATCAAGTCAGTGAGGGTGGCTTTTTTGGTTGTATTGAAGGCGTTGCTCATTCTAATATTCACGTATTTGAAGAGTACACAGAGCGTGCGCTTCGCCAGCAATGTGTTATTGCCGACGACTCTATTTGGTTGGGGATCCCTAAAACATCGTGCGAGAGTAAAATTAATGGCTTAGATGTTCTAAGTAACCAATTTATGTGCCGCAGTAGTCACAGCGATTTTGAATTAATAACACCTGAAAAGTTTAATATTTATGGGGTAGTCATTAACTGGCAATCAATTGAATGCATGGCGCAACTGCAAGGTATTAATTTACAAAACATGAATGCATTTGGCGCAGAGCGACTCACAGTAAATAACCCAACTCTTAACAGAGCGCGCAGTATTATTAACAGCATGGTTAATCATGATGCCCATGGCTTAAACGCCAATTTACAACAAGAAATGCTTTACATGCTTGCGCTAAATTTATTAAAAACTGAAAGTCAGCAGCACAACATTGCGCCAAGTTATAAGCATCGCAAAGCCGTAGTAGACAAAGTAAAAGCACATATCAAAGTTGATCCACAAAGCACAGTGACTATTACACAATTATGCGAACTCACGCATGTAAGTCGGCGTACTTTACAGTATAGTTTTGAAAGTATTTTAGGTATTAACCCGCTGCGATTTTTACGCTTAACACGTTTAAATAATGTAAGGCGTGAACTTAAAGTAGTTGGGCAAACTAAGCCAATTTCTGTTATTGCTGCAAACTGGGGATTTTGGCATGCGGGGCAATTTACTAAAGATTACACTCAGTTGTTTGGTGAGAACCCATCACAAACCATCGCAAATACTTTAAAGGAAGGTCGCTAAAGTTATGATCGGGTAAATTATCTTGTAGACGCGCAGCTTGCTGGTGTGACGAGCGATAGCGCGTAAATAAAGCCCATTATTCACAAAGAGGTTTAGAAACGCTTCGCTTTTAGAGAAAAAAATAGCATCTTGCGCGAGCAAGCTTAGCGCCTACAGCTTTTGCTCCTCATTTACTTCTCTTTGTGCATTTTTAATAAAGATCAATAAATTACAAAGAGGTTTGAGATGCTTCGCTTTTAGAGAAATAAATAGCATCTTGCGCGAGCAAGCTTAGCGCCTACAGCTTTCACTTCTCATTTACTCCTCATTCCCTTCTCTTTGTGCATTTTTAATAAAGATCAATAAATTACAAAAAGGTTGAGACGTGCTTTGTTCGGGCTAGAGCTCATACAGCAAATGCACTTCTTATTGCGTTAAATTTACATATCGTAGGCGCCTCAAAGCACCATATTATAGATAAAGACAACACACTTACCCGCATGCTGCGGCAAAAGTAGGTAGTTAAAAGTCTTATTTGATCGGTGCTATTTAAGCCGCGATTAAATAAGACTCTCGTCCTACGTGTTTGTTATTGCGTTTAAACGAGCCTTTGCCTTTTTTAGCTTTTACCACTTGAGGTTTAAACACTTTAGAGGTTACTAAAGCCGCCAGCGCATTATGATTAATAACACCTCGGCCGGTGTCTACCGCACTATTATTTGCGGCTTTGCTTTTCGATTTTTTAGCCATTTTATTTCCTAACTATTTATAACAATAAGAACCTTAAGAAGTGGCGATTGTATGCCTAATTTTCAAGCTTGCAAGTGTTTTTATCATTACACAACGCTCTTTTTTCATAATAAATAAACATAAAAAAGCGCAGTAAATAACTGCGCTTAGTAACAGGTTTAGCTCAAGTAATTAAAATTCAAAGCTTACTTTTGCATAATATGTACGCCCGTCAAAGCCATAAGGCAATGCACGTACAGGGTATTTAAACGCACCATTGGTAATAAAGTTAAGTACTTCGTCATCACCTAACTCATCGGGTGTTTCATCAAATACGTTGTCGGCACCAACAGAAAGCGTAAACATCTCATTAATGTCATAACTTACGTTTACATCAACCAACACTGCTGATTCAACTGTACTTGTTGGTTTAAACGACCCCGTTGGAGAAAGCTCTCCCGGTAATGAAATATGGTCGTTACCAAAGTATTTTACATCGGTTTCGCCAAAGTAATTAAAACGAAGTGTTGAAGTATATGCGTCGCGCGCATAATCAAATGTCAGCGTGGCACGCTCACTTGGCTGTCCATCAGTAAAAAAGCTACGTTGTAAGTCATCAAAGGCAACCGCTTCTGGAATACCTTCTTCTGCATTTACGTTATCAATTTTAGTGTCGTTCAAATTACCAGCAAAAGTAACACCCAAATTAGCCCCGTCGATCTCAGTACGGTATGAAGCAATAATATCAACACCTTGTGTAGTAGAATCAACGGAGTTTGAGAAGTAATTAGCCTGTACTGCGCCTGTAGCTTGAAGCGCAGCAAGCGCATCTGGGCTAAACGATACGTCGTCAGCCGATAACAAACTTCCTAACGTTATGCGGTCTTTAATTTCCACACGGTAAAAGTCAACTGTAAGTGAAAGCTCGCTGCTTACATCGTAAACAAATCCCGCGCTGTAGTTAGTTGAAGTCTCAAGCTCTAAAGTATCAACCCCTAACGCACTTGGAAATGCCGTGCCTGTGTTAGCAGTAAACGACTGAGTTAACGAGCCATCCGATCCTAGGTTGGTTGTAAAAGCTGTATAACCGCTTTGCTGAAGCGAAGGCGCTCTAAAGCCAGTTGATACCGCACCACGAACAGCAAAGTCATCATTAAACTCGTAACGTGTCGCTAGTTTACCAATTAAATCGTCACCCGCATCTGAAAAGTCTTCATAGCGAAGTGCACCACTAACGTTCCATGCATCTGTGATCATCGTTTCTACATCTACAAATATCGCGTAGCTATTTCGATCACTTTTATTTGCCGCTTCTGGGCGAAGGCCGTTATACGCCTGAAATCCACACTGCGCAAATTGATTTTCGTCATTGACTGACGGATAAGAAGTATCAGTATTAGCTAAACCACAAGCATACGACGCTTGGCTGCCTGGTACTATTTCGTAATTTTCTTTACGGTATTCTGCGCCAATAGTTACGTATAGTGGTTCACTGCGACCAATATCTACAATGCCGTTAAAATCGGCATTAAATGTAGTTTGATCAAATCTAAATCCACCTGAATAGCCACCGGTTGGGCCTGCATTAGCTGCAATATCAGCATCGCTTGCATCAGGGTTATTAAATAAGTACTCGGCAGCGTAAGACGCATTTAAGGTATTACGCGAGGTAAAATCGTATTGGTTTTCACCATATACAGCCGACACATCGTAAGTCCAATCTGGGTTTATATCCCCTTTAAACCCTATTGCAAACGAAAGATCTTGTGCTTCATTGTATATACGCGGTAAAAAACCATCACTGTATACTTGAGTCACGTTTTTAGACGCTTCGTTAAAGTTACGATAAAAACCATTACCTAACGCGCTTCGCTCTGAGAACCCACCAAACGAGTAAAGCTCGCTATCGCCAACAGGCAGTGCCATATTGTAAAACAGCGATGTAAATTCGCTATCAGCGTTACCCTGTCCCCAGCGAACATCCTCTGAAAGCATTCCGGGTTCTACATTTAACGAACCACCCGTATCGCGTTCTGCACGGTTAGTCCCGTCAGCATCTCGGTATTCTAGTGATAAATTAATAAAACCACCTTCGTTACCTAACTCAAAACCACGGTTTAAACCTGCAGTAACTGTGTCGCCGTCGCCTTCGCTTGTGCCGCCATACTGAACAAAGCCCGTTGTTACACCTGTTGAATTATTAAGTGATAAGTTGATTACACCCGCTATTGCATCGGAGCCATATTTTGCCGCTGCGCCATCACGAAGTACTTCAACGCCTTTAAGCGCAGTTAACGGAATTGCGTTCATATCGGTACCGGCAGCACCAGCACCAACCGTCCCATTAAGACCAAAAATAGATTGATTATGACGGCGTTTACCATTGACCAATACCAGCGTTTGATCGGGTTGTAAACCACGAAGTGTAGCAGGTCTAAATAAGTCAGAACCATCTGACACCTGCGTACGCGAAAAGTTAAATGACGGTGCTGTAGCTTGTAGGCTTTGGCCAAGCTCAGTGTAACCGCCTTTATTTAAATCATCTGAGTCTATTAAATCTATTGGTGAAGATGACTCTGTTGAGGTGCGATTAGACACCCGAGAGCCTAATACAGATATTTGTTCAATATTTTTAGCAGCTTGAACGGGGGCTTCTTGCGCGATAACAACGCCTGGTGCGCATACTGCAAATGCAACTGCCGCTGCAAGTGTATTTAAACGATATGTTGACATAGTGACGACCCTGTTTATGTGTGTTCTTATAGTTTATTTGGCGATTTAGCATCGCCAATGAGGAACATCCTAGCAACATTAGCAAATAAAAAGAAATGAAAAATTTTAAATTAAAGGCCTAAGTATGCAAATAAAGTTCAACTTAAGAAAAAAACACACCAAAAAGGCTAAAATTAATGCAAACAAGGAATTAAACTTACAAAATAAATACTTAACACATTATTTACATTGAGTATTTATTTATTAACTTATTCTTTCAAGGGGAGTGAGCATAAAATGGACGTACCTGTCTCTATTATGCTGTTAACTTGTATCTTTCCTGCGTGTTCTTGCACTATTGAGTGCACAAGAGTTAGCCCCATCCCACTATTTTTTCCTACTTCTTTGGTCGTGAAAAAAGGGTCAAACATCTGTTCTTGTACATGGTTTGTCATGCCACAACCGTTATCTTTTATCTCAATACAAATAAAGCTATTTTGTTCAAAAACACGCACTTCAACAATGCACCCTTTGGTGTCATTATGCTCACAGGCTTCTCGGGCATTAATGAGTAAATTAACAAAAAGCTGATTAATTGAAGCTAAATTACAATAAATAGGCGGTACATTTTCAAAATCGGTTTTTATAGCGCACAGCGATAGCTGACTTTCAAGAAGCTTAAGCATATTTACAGCAACATCGACTATGTTGACGAGCTGAACTGCATGACATTCATTAGATTCAGAAAAATTAAGTAAATTTTGAACGCAATAGTTAACCTGCCTTAAGGTGCTCGCGCTGTCTTTTATTTTGGTCGACAAGTCATTGCCAATCCAAGCAAATGGGTGTTGTAAATTAAGTAAGTCGAGCTCGTGTTTAAACTGGCTTTCTTTGAGTTCACCGTTTAAGTATTGCTCGCTGATATTTAGTAATGTGGAGATTATTGGGCTGCTATGGCTAAGGTTATCTATCGTATTAATTGCTTGTGACAATGGGGTGCTTATTTCCGAAGCCGCATCAACACTTAGCGTACCCAATGTTGCCATTTTAGTACTTTGGACAAGCATTTTTTTATACCGTGCTAATTCGGACTCTTTTTCACTTAGTTGCTTTTGTAACGACTTAAGGTTTTTTTCATCGTTTAAACATACACTTTCTAAATGACTCTCTACTTCATTCATGCCAGTATCCCTGTAGCTTGTATAACTAATATTTAGTTGCCAAACTGAAAATACGCAACCAGATCTCCTTTTTGTTCTGTAAATAAATGTGTAAATTGACAATAAACAGGCAGGTTAAGCTTAAAACACTTCCCACTCAAACGTATTTATTGCTTCACAAAAGGATGAACAAACCCCCTGTTGCTGACAACCAACAATTAGGGCCTCGTTAGACTGCTTTTGAAATAACTTTTGATGAACAATATAAAGAGTATTACTCAAATTATCAGCGGGGGTTTTTAGGTCATTAGAGTTTAAAATTAATGTGCACACCTGCGTACTCTGCCCCCATAATTTCATGATATAAGCAGATACATGAAGGTAATTTATACTTTGCTCAGGGTCAGTTAATTTGTGTTGGTCCGTCACTTCTTCAACATTTATTAATTTACCAACAAAACTCAATAGCGCCACTGAAAATAGCAAAGCCTGCTCTTTTAAGTTCATACCTATATGTTGTGCAAATTTTTTAACACAACTAGCATAATGTGTTGCAACATGTATTTGCTTTTCGTGATCGATGGCCGATATAGAAGGAGGCAAATTTTCTGCCATTAATAATGATGTACTAATTGACAATAAAATAGTCGTACCAAGGCGAGAAACGGCCTCTTCTATAGAGACTGTTTTACGTGTAAAGCCCAAATAGGCCGAGTTAGCAAGTTGCAGCAACTTAGCAACAATAACAGGCTCCTTAGAGACAAGCTCGGCTACTTCAGCTAGGTCGAACTCTCCACTATCAATAAGCGTATTGAGCTCTTGCAGCAGTGAGGGATAAACCGGAAAGCTAGACATTGCCCCCAGTTTTCTTCTCATACTTTCTGAAAACGGGAGTGCTTTTAATTCTGCCACATTGTTAAACAAAAGTATTAAATCTTCTTTATTAAATGGTTTAGCAAGGTACATATGCACAACGTTACATTGACGCATTTTTTCGGTTAACGACGGGTCCCCCGTGAGCAAAGCCCTCACTGGGTACGAATTTTCAATTAAACAGCGCTCTAACACATCTAATCCATTAACGTGCGGCATTAAGTAATCGCTTATAATTAGGTCTATTGATTTATTATTTTTAAGCACAGACCAAAATTCATTTATTTCACTCACCGTAATAACGTCAGCAGCGGGATATATTCTGTTAATAGTTCTATGTAGCGCCTTTAATATAAAAAGCTCGTCGTCAAATAAAACTACTCTCATTGTTTTCATTCATCACCGCGCACATTTGTATTTATTAAGTAATCATAAAACTCATCAGCAGGCAAAGGTCTAGAAAAATAAAAACCTTGAATATAATCACAGCCAAGTCTTTCTACCAATTTACATTCGTGAGCCGTCTCGACTCCTTCTGCAATCACCTTTAAATTAAGATCATGGGACATACGCACAATGTTTCTGATCATACTTTGCATTTCAAGGGATGAATCTAAACCACTTATCAGCTCCTTATCTAATTTTATGCCATCGATTGATAACTTTGAAAGATACGCAAGTGATGAGTAACCTATACCAAAATCATCAATTTGGACTTCAAACCCTAAGCTTCTTAATCTGGTTATTTGCAGTTGGCATTTTGTTAGATCATCCATTAAGTAGGTTTCTGTTAACTCAAACTGAATGTTTGATGCACTGAGGTTGTTCTCATTTAGAGACTCAAGCATAAAGTCTATCCATTCAGGGTCTTCTTTAATTTGCCGAGCAGAAAGGTTTATAGCGAGTTTACCTACTTCAACTTTTTGCAAGTTCCATTGCTTAAGCTGTTTAAAACTTTGTGAAATTACAAATCGACTTATAGCGATAATTTGGCCATCGCATTCAGAAATAGGTATAAATAAACCAGGAGACACCCATCCATATTTTGTTGGTTCGTACCACCTAATAAGCACTTCGGCACCACTTACTTTATGTGTTTTTAAATCTATTTTTGGCTGAAAATATAAACTAAATTCTTCGTTATCAATTGCTTTAAAAAGCAGCCTACTTAGTTCAAAGTTTTTTCGGTAATCGTTTACTAACTCTGCATCAAAGCGGGTAAAAAATCGTTGCTGTTTTTTTGCTAGGTAATTCATGTTCAGGCTAAGATGATTTATAAGTTCTTTGCCTGACAAAACATCTTCAGGAAAAATGCCGTAAACCCCATAAAGCTCTAAACTCATTCCTTTATAACGCTGGGGTATCGCATCGCTAAATAAGCTCATTGTTTTATTAAGAGCGGCAAGTAATGTGGCATCGTTACTTGCGTGAGGTACAGATAACATAAACTGGTTAGAATGCTTTTGACACATTCTCACCTTTTCACCAAAGGTATTGTGCAATACTTTTGCAAGCAAATGTGTAAACTCATAAGCGCTTTGGTAATCTAATAAATCAGCAATAAGTTCAAATTTAGCAATACCGATAAAAATAACCGTGTAGCTAGTGTTTTCACCTTCATACTCATTTAGCTGTTGATAAAAAGCAGGCTCTTTAATTAAAAAATCACCAAAGCTTTCTATTAAAAATTTGTCACTCGACTTACTAGGGTTAACCGACAGCTTAAGTAACTGACAAAAATCATCAGACCAATAACGTTCCAAAATAAACTCGTATTCTTTTTCGCTTTCTGCGCATTTACGAGCAATAAATAACATATTGGTTTTATTACTTAAAAAGGCCGTCAAATCGTCTTTATTTGGCTGTGCGTCTATATTAATTATGTAATCATCAACAAAGCTGTATAAACCTGAAAACAAAGACTGCGCAGGCGCATTAAAACGGTTTATTTTACCATTTTCGTCTATTTCAATAAGCGCGGTAACGCTACCTAAAAGTAGTTGGTCACGCTCGTGCTGAGCAATACGCTTGCAATAGAGTTGTTGCGCTTGTTGAATGGTTGTTATCAGTTCATTTTCATTCCAAGGCTTTTGTAAAAACTTAATCGCCAGTCCTTGGTTAAGAAGCTCAACCACCGAATTAAAATCAGAATGACCGCTAAGCACTATATTTATTATTTCTGGCCAGTGAATTTTAACTTCTCGAAGTAAATCAGCCCCAGTCATATTAGGCATTCGGTAGTCAGTCACAATAATAGATACGTCGCTTGTTTTTAAGTATTCAAGCGCCTCAGGGCCACTTTCGGCTACACTTACCTTAAAGCCGGCACGCTGCAATACACGCCGTAAAGAGCGCAAAACATTAACTTCATCATCAACCAAAAGGATACTAGGTTCCACTATTGGCTCCTATTGTTATTCAATCTTAAAAAAGATCAAAACAGCTAATACAACAGTACTTAAAAGGCCTGCCGTCATTAAAATGATAGGGTAACAGTAATTTACATTTAAATAACATGTAACCCTAATGCAAATATATCACTTGCTATCTACAAATCACCAACCCAATCATAAAGAATTAACATAATAAAAAATACTAATCCAATATAATTAGCTAATAATAAACAATACCAGCAACACTATTCAATCAACCTTTAGTCACAAAACACACCTCTCTTCGCGCTGTTTTTTAACTCATGAACTTTTTGGGGTATTGAAAACAAACACAAAGCGACTGCCTTCACCCACTTTACTCAGTACATCAACACTTGCTTCGTGCTCTTCAATAATGGTGTACACCTCAGACAAGCCTAAACCGGTACCTTGTCCAACCTCTTTGGTTGTATAAAAGGGGTCAAAAATTCGCTCTAAATCAGACTCAGCAATACCTGCGCCAGTGTCTTCAATAATAAGCCTTATTTTGTCTTGTTCTTGCTTACACTCAATGGTCAGTGTTCCTCCAGTGTCCATAGCTTGCAACGAATTTAAAATCACATTAAATAAGAGCTGCCTTATTTTGCCAGCTTTACCCTTTATAAAAACCGGCTCTTGGGGTAAGTCTTTTTCAACCTGAATTTTATATTTAAGCTCATTTTTAAGCACAACTAGCGTCGACTCAATCTCAGCGCATAAGTCTACTTCCATCCAGCTTTCTTCATCGCTTAATGCAAAATCTCGTAAGCTATTAACAATTTTTTTAACTCGCTCTGCGCCATCTAGCGACTCATCGAGTAGCTCCGGTAAATCTTCTAGTATAAAGTCAACACCCTGGCGTTCGTATACATCCTCAAGTAATTTAATAAAGCGATCTTCAGCCTGTTTTACAATGATTTTTTTTTGCGTCTGCGTTGTTTTTATTAGTTTTAACGCATAATCCTTAAGCGTTTCTAGGTTTGAGCTCACAAACCCTATTGGGTTATTAATTTCATGTGCAACCCCTGCGGCCAACTGACCTATAGACGCCATTTTTTCTGATTGCAGCATTTTCTTTTGCGCTACTTTTAACTCTTGATGCAGTGCCTTTAATTGTTGATGCTCGTCTTCTAGCGCATTTTTTAAATCAGATTGCTGAATAAAATAACTGGCCTCTGCGGTTACATCTGTCACAAAAATACTGACATGCGTAACCTCGGCATTTTCATTTGATAACGGCATAAATTGCACATTTTGATACATTTGCGACTCATCCCCGGTAATAGGACGAGTGCTTCGCATGGGAAATACATGGGGGCGTTGTTGCCAGTAACTAAAGCTTGGGTTTTTTAAAATAAATACACTGTCAATTTTACGTTTTAAAAAACGCGCTTGTTCTTCAAATACAGTTAATAGAGGTTGGCCAACTAAACCGGGTTGGCGAATGGTTAATCCACCTAAAAACGTAGGGTTAGCGAAAGTGATTGTCATATCCTGATTTATAATACAGGCACCAATAGGAAGTTGCTCAATGACGCGTTCAAACTCGCTTTTTTCCATCAATCCTCCAATAAGGCTTTGATTGGTATTAACAGCTGTTCTATAGACCCTTCACTTAAGCCAATGAGTATGCGCGCATCAAATTGCATTTGCTCAATAAAAAATTCAACTTCTATAATTAAAATAGACGACCACTCATTACTGTGAGCAGATTGCACCGGATAATAAAACGCAGGCATATTTAATTGCGTTAATAACTCAAGCTGACTGGTAAAGCCTTGTAGGCAAGCAGCAGATAAAATATTGGTAATTTCTAAAACAAGTTCTTCTGTTGCGGCTTCATCAAGCGGTAAGTCAAAATCCATTACTTCAGCCAACGCATTGCAACCGTCTTTATGCATACTCATTATCACTTCACCACGAATAGTGCCCGTGAACGACTGTCGTGCAAACCAGTTATTTGAAAGGCTATTAATCATTCCCTGAAAATCTTCAGGAGACATTGCTTGAATAGCAGGAATAGACAAAGACACTTTGGTTTGAATCAGTCGAGCAAGCGCATCGGCCGCTTGCCCCATAGAAATGTTCATTATTTCTTGAAGCGCATCGCGCTCGTCTTCGTTTATTTCAATCATAACAAGCCAACATCCAGCAAGGTTTCGCGTAATTGGTCGGCTTTTAAAGGCTTTTGTAAAAACCTAAAAGCGCCCATAGAGCTAACAAGCGCCTGTGCTGCAGGTTGAATATCTGCGCTAATCACTATAACAATGGTTTTTTGATGCTCTTGCTGCAGCTCTTTTAACACTTCAAAGCCATCCATTTGTGGCATTTGCAAGTCTAAAAACAGTACCTCTGCTAACCCGGCATGCACAGCATCTAGCGCTTCAACCCCATTTTTGGCTTCGTGAATTGTAATATCCCAATCTTCAGGAAGTGCGCGTTTAATTGTTTTTCTTGAAAGTGCTGAGTCATCAGCTATTGTAACCGGTATTGGCATACAGTCCTCGCTATACAATATTAGTACGTAACCTTCTGTTTTAGAGTAGAAGTAATTAGTAATTTCTGCAAAAAAAATAGCCTAAAATTCGCTTTTTATGCTGGGTTTTAATTGTTTTTTTATGCATTTTAAATTGACACTTTAATAAAGTTTGTTGCGATTAATAAAATCTGCCAATTCAGTTGTTTATAAGCCGAGGTTAGACTAAATTTAACGGTATATTAGATTTGGCTGGCTTTACTTTTATGCAAAAAACCTCTGAACTAGAAGAATTTAACAACAGACCTGCCCACATTCTATGTCTAGACGACGAAGCAAGTGTTTTAAAGTCACTTGTACGGCTGTTACGAATGAACAAATTTAATGTGGTTGTATCGACCGACGGACACGACGCACTTCAAAAAATGACAGCCACACAGTTTGATGTGGTCATAAGTGACATGCGTATGCCCAAAATGAGCGGCGCAGAGTTTTTAGCAAAAGCAAAAAAGCTAGCTCCTGACACTCAACGTATTTTGCTAACGGGCTATTCTGATCTAGAGTCAACGGTTAGTGCAGTAAACGATGGGGGTATTAACGCCTACATTCAAAAGCCTTGGCAAAACGATCACTTAATCGGTGTTATAAAATCAGCAGTTGAAAAGTTTCGCTTAAAAAAGCACAACGAACTACTTCAAGCGCATGTCAAAAAACAAAATGCGCAATTAACCGAACTGAATCAGTCGTTAGAACTCAGAGTAGAAAAGCGTACAAAGCAAATAAAACAAGTGCTCAGGCAGCTTGAAAAAGCAAATGAACGAGAAAAAAACGAGCATAAATCTACCGTAGAGCTGCTCTACAATTTTATCAATGCAAACCCTTATCTCGATGGCAACAGAGCACAAAACATTGCCAATACCTGTACGCATATAGCCTTGTATCTAAATGCATCGCAAAAAAGTATCGAACTTGCGCCAACTGCGGGTTACCTAGCACAAATAGGATTGCTAGCCATGGACCCCGATCTTTATAAAAAACCAGTGAATAAACTAACCGAAGCACAACGCAAAACCTTTTACACACACCCAAGCACCGCGCAGCTAATGCTTATGCCTGCACTGCATTTACACGATGTATCTGATGCTATTTACTATCAATATGAGCGCTATAACGGCAACGGGTTACCTAAAGGGCTTTCGGGTAACGAAATACCCATTGGCGCCATGGTTTTAAGCGTTGCACGTGATTATTGGGAAGCCTATGAACAAAGTGTGGGCGATAACGAGGCCGAACATCATCAGCACGCACTCGACACTATAAAACTTTACAGCGGTACTTTTTATCATCCAAAAATTGTGCGAGCACTTGAAGCCAGCCACAACAAAATGAAAGAGAAGAAAAGTACAGCGGGTTCGGTCACTATTTGTAATGCTCAAGAGCTTAAAGAAAATATGGTATTAGGGAACTCGATACAAAGCCACACTGGCATTATGTTACTGCCCAAAGGCCATGTGTTTAGCCGTAAATCAATTGAAAAGTTACAACAACTTGAAGCAAAAAAACCAACCCCCTTTAGAATTATGATTAAAAGCGCTAAATGATTGATCTAAAGCAGGCTTTTTTTCGTTACAATAAGCCTAAAATATACATATAACTTTGCTTGAAGGAGCACAACGTGTCGCGATTTTCTGCCGTAACCGACAATCCCCACGACGGGCGTTTTAATCAAAAAACGGGAATACTGCTTACTAACTTAGGGAGCCCAGACGCCCCAACAGCCGCGGCACTGCGTATCTACTTACGCGAGTTTTTATCTGACCCACGCATAGTAGAAATACCACGCCTTGTTTGGATGATCATATTACATGGCATTATTTTAAGAGTACGTCCAAAACGTTCAGCAAAGTTATACAAAAGTATTTGGACAGAAAACGGGTCGCCCCTCACGCACATTACGCGCCAGCAAAGTGAGAAACTCAACACATTGTTAAAGCAAAAAGGCTACACAAACACCGAAGTTGTTATGGCCATGCGTTATGGCAACCCTTCAATAGAAGCTGGCCTTGAAGAGCTAAGAGACAAAGGCCTCACGCGCATAATTATCATGCCAATGTATCCTCAGTATTCAAGCCCTACAACAGGGTCTACATTTGACGCCGTATCAAGCGTGCTACGCAAATGGCGCTGGGTGCCTGAGCTTCACTTTATAAACGGTTACCACAAAAACACCACTTATATTGAATCGTTAGCTAATAGCATAAGCGAAGATCTAGCAGCCAACGGGATGCCGCAAAAAATTGTTTTTTCGTACCACGGTATGCCAAAATTATTTTTAGACAATGGCGACCCATATCATTGCCTGTGTTTACAAACAACGCGACTTGTTGTTGAAAAGCTTGGCCTTGATAAAGACAATGTCATTAGCACTTTCCAAAGCCGATTTGGTAAAGCAGAGTGGTTAAAGCCCTACACCGATGCAACGCTAGAAAGCCTGCCAGCCGAAGGAATTAAAGATGTGGCAATTATAAGCCCCGCTTTTAGCGCAGATTGTCTTGAAACATTAGAAGAGTTAGAAGGCGAAAACCGCGAAATATTTGAAGAAGCTGGCGGCGAAAAATACCGCTACATCCCAGCTTTAAACGACAGAGACGATCACATTGAAGCCATATTTGATGTGTTAAAACCGATGTTGTAATCAACTCAATATCAAAAAGGCGTTAATATTAACGCCTTTTTTTATGCCAATAATTCACAAAAAGGTTAAGAGACGCTGCGCTTTTAGAGTTAGTGAAAAGCCCATCATTTACAATGCCATGGCTGAATTTACCTGTAGACGCGCAGCTTGCTGGCGTTTAAAAGCAACGCTTTTACATTTAGTCGATTTATTCGTAAACGTAACTAACTTAACACCGAGAAGTGACCAAACCAATATTTTTTAAACTCTGTGTAGCGCAAAGCGCCTCGGTGTGCTCTGTGGTTATATTTATTTTTAAATAACAAGAAGCTGCCGCTTCTAACGTGAGCAAGCTCTACGTCTACAAAAACAAACTAAACATTGGCTTTGCCCTGATCATTCACTCCTCTTTGTGCATTACAGTTTTATAAGCTCATTGTTTCTAAATTTACTGGTAGACGCGCAGCTTGCTGGCGTTTAAAAGCAACGCTTTTACGGGGTATAAAGTAATTAACTCACCACCGAGAAGTGAAGGCCAGGAGAAGTGACCAAACCAATATTTTTTTAACTCTGTGTAGCGCAAAGCGCCTCGGTGTGCTCTGTGGTAATATTCATTTTTAAATAACAAGAAGCTGCCGCTTCTAACGTGAGCAAGCTCTACGTCTACAAAAATAAACTAAAACACCGCTTGTCACTTTAGCTGCTCATTTACTCCTCATTCACTTCTCTTTGTGCATTACAGTTTTGAAAGCCCATTATTCACAAAAAGATTAAAAGGCGCTGCGCTTTTAAGTAACCCACCATCATTAACCCTTACGAGTGATCATTACTGTACATACGCCCGCTATAATTCCCCAAAAAGCAGATCCTACTGAAAACATCGTTAAATCAGACGCCGTAACCAAAAACGTCACTATTGCAGCCTCAGTATATTGCGAACCCGTTAACGCTTGCTGCAAACTATTTGCAATAGTGCCAAACAAAGCGATACCCGCCAGCGCCAAAATAAGTGCCTGCGGCAAACTTGCCACCAAACCGACTAAAGTTGCAGCACACAACGCCATTAAAATGTAAAACACACCGCCTGCAATACTTGCCCAATAGCGTTTATCAGGGTTTTTATCAGCCTCATCACTCATACAAATAGCCGCCGTAATTGCAGCTAAATTAATTGAATACGCTCCAAACGGCGCACAAAGCACATTAACTAGCCCCGTCACATTGAGCGATGCCGAAATAGGCGCCTTGTAATTATGCGCCTTTAACACAGCAATACCTGGCAGATTTTGAGAGGTCATTGTCACAATATATAAAGGTAAACCAATGCTTATACAGGCTTGTAAATTAAACGAAGGCGCAATATAGGTAAAGTGACTCATTTTCCACTGCAATGCGCTGGTATCTACATGGCCAAATTGCCACGCTAATAACACCCCCACAATCAGCACGCTTAGCATGGCAAAGCGCGCAAAAAAGCGCTTACCTACAAAATAAACCAATACCATTAACCCTATAACTAAGGGCATATCATTCATAAAATTAAATACATCAATACCAAAAGTAACCAGCACGCCCGCTAACATGGCACAGGCAAGTTCGCTGGGTATTCGGTTCATTATTTTTTCAAACCAACCCGTTATACCCGACAAAAAAACCAACAACGCGGCAAACATAAATGCTCCAACCGCCTCGTTTAGGTTATATCCCTGTGCGCTTGATATAAGCAAAGCAGCCCCAGTGGTCGACCATGCAATTAAAACAGGAACTTTGTAATAGTAAGATAAACCTATTGAGGTTGTTCCCATTACTAAACCTAGCATTAAAATCCAGCTCGCAACTAAATCAGGCGTCCCCCCTAGGGTGATCACAACCTGATAAATTAATGCAATGGAACTTGCAAAACCAATGATCACAGCCACTAATCCAGCGGTTGCTCGGTTAAGTAATTGATCTGAAAACGCCATATATCCCTCTTGCATTTATTTTTATGCACACAACATACGTTGCTCATTTTTACAATGCAATTAACTATTAGTGTAAGAATCGTGAATTATTTTCATTTTTATTTTAAAAAGTTTTGAGCCTTTAAATTATTGCATTTTAAAAAACAAACAAGTACCTATAAAAGCGCCACAGGCCGCATAAAGCCTACAAAAAGCAATACCTAAAATGTACTAAAAACAAGCTAACCATTACTTTACAACAACTTAAAAAATCAAAAAACAATACATTAATACTATAAAACCAAACTTGATCTAATTACTCACTTAGTATAAAACGTAACAAATAGTTAACCAAAAACACCAAAAGAGAAACAAATGAAGCGTTTAATCATTGCTGCCATTGCTACTGCGGTACTCGCATTTGCCATTTACAAAGGAATAATTGAGACCAAAAAAGCCGAGGAGCCTACTGCTCCAATAGCGATCGATTTTGTTCCTATTGATCTGCAAAAAACACGCACAACCAAAGCGCCAGCGCCTATTGATATGAGTAAAGACCCTATAAAAACCACGCCAAAAATAGAACAAACAGCTCCATTTGAAAGCTTTGACGCGGTAAACCGCTTATCAGATCGTGCCAAAGCAGTACTTACCAATGCCAAAGTACTGCCTACCGATCTTAATAACGAGGCCTACATAGAGTTTGATTTAGCCACTTTACAAGCACTAAAAACAGGCGAAAACTTTGATTTAGCTATTCCACAAACAACCGAAACTTACACCGCCGAAGTCACTAACGTTATTGAGTCAGCAAATGGTGACAAAAGCATTTTTGGAAAAGTACTCGGCGTTGACGGACGTATGCACAACACGGTACTTACCGTTGGGAAAGACGCTATATACGGCCAATTTACCGCGCCTTCTGGAAACTACGTATTTGAAAGCAAAGGCCAATACGGCTGGATAGCCGCTAAACGCGATTTATATAAAAGCCATATTGAGCACGACGTAAGTACCCCACAACCAAAAACCGATAACACTGGCGATATGTTTGCGCCTAAAACCGACGGCTAACCACTATTCCGCCCGCTTAATTAAATACTATCGCGGATTGCTATTACCTAATTTTTTATATTAAGCCCCATTAAATGGCTGCTTAAGCGTGCTCGTTATGCTTAAGCAAAATTTAATAATAACTATATTAACCACTACAAAAGTAAGGAAATACAACAATGAAGAATGTAATCATCAAAACAGCAGTAGCAGCTGCATTGTGCGCTGCAAGCACAGCTCAAGCAGAAACGATCGATATTGGTATTTTATATACCGACCAATCGGCTGCAGCAACCAGCAATATTAATACAAAAATTAACCAGCTTATTGCATTTAGTAATCAAGTTTACAGCCAAAATGGCGTAGACATTACGCTGCGTTTAGTGGGTTCGCAAAACTTAGGCGACTACGCAATTACCCCATCAGAAGATTGGCTTAATGCAGTAACAAACAGCAGCTACGTAGATAACCTGCGCACAGGCTGGAAAGCCGATATGGTAGCAGTGCTAGGTATGGGTCAAAGTGCAGGTGCTGGCTTAATTTCATGTGGTTTAGCATGGGTTGGACAAGGTACAAACGGCAACCTTTACAGCTCTATGAGCGATCGTATGTACTCAATTACAGCGATTGACTGTGGTGCAAGCACATTTGTACACGAGCTAGGCCATAACCAAGGCTTAGCGCATTCACGTAAACAAGGTGATACGTCGGGTGGTGTTTACACTGACGGCATGGGCCACGGTGTACAAAACGAGTTTGCAAGTATCATGGCGTACCCACAAGTATTTGGTAGCGCAACACAGTACGATTACTTCTCTAACCCAAATTGGAGCGTAAACGGTATTCCTTACGGTATTACTAACCAGGCATACGCAATTCGCACGGTAACGGCAACAAAAACAAGTATTGCTAACTTTAAGTAAAATAGTAAAAAGCGGGCATATGTAATGCCCGCTTACGTTATTTTGTTAGTCCCTTTGGAGCGCGTTATGCGCTCTTTTTAATGCACAACAACCTTTTGCTTAATAGCCGGCATTAACGTTTTGCCATCGCCATCTACTTTATTTAATAGCTTTAAACCCATTACTTTTGCAAGCACTGGGTAAATGTCGAGGTTATTTACTTTTTTAAGGCTTACACCTTGTTTAAATGCAGGTCCAGTGGCAATAAACGTGGCTGCCATGTCGTCTGTGTAAGCATAACCATGTGTGCCAACATACGTCGATTTACCCTTACTGGTAAATACAGCAGGCGCGTTAGTTTGCACTATAATATCGCCCACACGGCTCCCTTTATTATAATGATACCCAGCTAACTGCTCATCGGTTAATACTGCATAGCGGCCTTTTGCCGCGTCGCGTAAGCGTTTTTTGTAATTGGCGATGTTAGCTGGGCTGGTTTCGGGTTTTGCATAAATAAGTAAGCGAGGCCCCGTGTTTTTAACTATAAAACCGTCATCACTAGGTAACGTGTTTAGTAAAATGCTTTTATTAGGGTCAACAACCGCCATACCATGATCCGACACAATCACTAAATTCACATCTTGTTCTAATTTACTCAAACGCGCTTGCAACTGCCCCATTAACGTATCGAGCTGTTTAACTGCATCGCGTGTTTGCGGTGCGTCGGGGCCAAATTCATGCCCCATGCTATCGACTAACGAAAAATAACTCGCAACAAAGCGAGGGCGCTGCGCTTTGGGTAAGCTTAACCACTGAATAATTTGATCAACCCGGCCTTGGTACTCACTATGTTTAGAATAATGATAAAAATAGTCGGGAGTCATACCATTAAACCTCGCATCCGACTCAGGCCAAAAATACGCCGCCGACTTAAGCCCCTGCATTTTAGCTAAGTTCCACAGCGGAATGCCTTTAACCCACGTACTGTCGCCTAATGCTTTACCCATGCTGTAACATTCGTTATTACGCGCTTTGTCGCAAAATTTGTTATCAACAATGCCGTGATTTACTGGCAATAACCCAGTCACAATAGAAATATGATTAGGAAACGTTTTAGTGGGGTAAACCGGTATTAACTTTTGTGCTCTTACGCCTTTATCAGCCATGGCTTTTAAATTAGGTGCACCGTGTTTTTCAATGTAGTCCCATCTAAAACCGTCAATCGACACAAGCACTACTGTTTGCTCTTTTGCCGCAAATGCTAAATGGCTAGTTAGCACCAAAGATGCCAATATCATTACCTTTAAAAACACATACTTCATTATAAATACTCGCCTACATTAAAATGCGTTAAATACTGAAAAACATAGATTTATAATACAATTGCTGGCCCTTAAATGATACAAGCACCTGTACCTAACTCGTCTAGATGTATATATTAACAAGTAAGTATTAAAAAAGAATGACACCGCGCACTTACTTTGCCAGTCGTCAACACCAAACAAGGACACCGATGACTATCGACTTTAGTAAAAAAATAACCCCCGCGCGCATGTACCGAACCACCTCTAATTTACAAATGGCGCTTGAAAGCGACCGTGGTCGCATAATCAACAGCGCCGCTATTCGTCGCTTACAACAAAAAACACAAGTATTTCCGCTTGAGCGAAATGCCGCTGTGCGTTCAAGGCTAACCCACTCCCTTGAAGTGCAACAAGTTGGCCGCTTTATTGTACAGCGTATTTTTGCCAACCTAAGCTTTGAGCAACAAAAAGATTATGGCTTAACCGACCTAGAACGCCCACTCGAAAGCCTAGTAGAAATGGCTTGCCTAATGCACGACATTGGCAACCCACCTTTTGGCCACTTTGGCGAAGCCGCAATAAACCACTGGTTTAATACTAATTTAGCCAGTGTAACTCCCGAGCGATGTCGCGAGCCAAACACAGGCATAGGGGTTATTTTTAAGCACCTAGCGCAAGACATTTGCAACTTTGAAGGCAACGCCCAAGGCATGCGTATTATTCACTCGTTGCAAACCCTTAACCTAACCTACAGCCAAAGTGCAGGTATTTTAAAATACACCCGCCCAGCAGGGCTTGATATAAAAGACATACCCCAAAATAAAAACTACTTAATGAAAAAAGTAGGCTACTACTACAGTGAAAAAGCCTTTATTGAAGCATTACAAAACGAATTAACCATAGAGCCTTACTGTCGCCATCCGGCCAGTTACATAATGGAAGCCGCCGACGATATATCGTACTGCCTAGCCGACATAGAAGACGCAGTAGAAAAAGGCATAATAACCATTGAGCTACTGTGCACCGTTCTTAAAAATCACTATCAAAAAGTACTTATAAACCTAACAATTGACGACACCGAACACCAAGACTTTGTTAGCAAAGCGGTAAACTACGCACTAGAGCGTGGCAAAGCACAACCGTATAACTTTAATAGTGAATTTTTTATATACCTGCGTGTAGCCCTGCTGCACCCGCTAGTTAATCATGCCGCAAAACGCTTTATAGAAAACATAGAACCCATTTATCACGGCGACTTTAACCATGCCCTACTAGAAGACCGAAGCCACTTGCACGCCGTAACACAAACACTTAAACACGTTGCCCAAGCGCATGTGTTTTCAGATAAAGAAGTAGAAAAGCTTGAGCTACAAGGCTACAGAATCATTAACGGCCTACTCGACAGCTACAAACCGCTACTGCAACTAACAAGCGACGACTTTAAACGCGCCCTAAATGGCGACAAACGCCTACTAATAGAATCAAGGCTTGTTAAAAAGCTCTCTAAAAAGCACTTAAACAGCTACCAACATGCAATAGACGCTATGCAAGAAGAGCCCGACCACTATGCAGCCTACGAATTTTATTACCGATGCCGGTTAATTCAAGATTACATTAGCGGCATGACCGACCAATTTGCCTACGACGAATACCGCAGCCTAATGGTAATAAGCTAATTAAATAGCGCTTACTCAGCGCTATTTAATAACCGCCAGGCTAAGCTTTAATATTAAAGCAAATAAGCTTAGCCATATTCGCCCGCCATTAAGCGTAATACTCCCCTAGATAATTTTTAATTTTACGCTTAAAATCAACTTATTAATGTTTAAACGCTAACCGCCCTTATGACCACTTTACTCAGACGCCTGACGCTTTGTTTTGCCTTATTTTATAGTGTTAATAGCGCTGCTTATAACGAAGCAATGTGCATACTTATAAAGCAAGAAGTACAGCAATACAGTAATAACAAAACAAGCGAAAAATACCGTAAAGCGGCGCGTGACTATAAAAAACATTGCAACAAACCTAAGCAAGTACTTACTCAGTCTAAACCAGTAGTAAAAGAGCCAGAGCCAAGCGTAATAGTAACCCAACCACAACCAAACAATGTGCAACCTGCTCCGGTTATTGAGCCCACCAACCAAACCACCGATGGGCTAATTGACGAAAAAACACTTAACTTAACCGATGAGCAAAAACAGCAAATTAGCGACATGATTGACGCTAATGCAAGCGAAATAACCATTAATATGGAGTCGGCGCAAACAACCCTCGTTGAAGAAAACGAGCCTAACAACACAGCTGCCGACCAAACACTAGCAGAGCCAATAACAACTCAAAAACCTGAACAAGCACCAGAAAAAACACAAAGAGCAACGCCAATTAAAACAACAGAGCAAGCTGCACCCGTTATACAAAACCCAGAACCAACAGTAGCGCCGGTGATAAAACCGGCGCCAGTGATTGCCCCGCAACCAGCGCGCGAGCAGCCTAGCTCGTTATTATTACCAAGTTTTGTATTGGTGCTGGTTGTGCTTATTGGCGCAATGGTGATCATTCGTTTGCGCCGCGCAAAACAAAGCAATGCCAGCGCAGCCGTTACAACAGCAAATACGCAAACACAAAATACGCAAAGCGCCGAAAAACAAACAGCTAATGTAACCTCAGAGCAACAGCAACCAAAAACTACACACAAAACACCGGCACCCAGTGAGCAATCGGCTACAGAAACAGCCCAGCCAAAAGCCCCTACTAACGACGCTGTTACTAATGACAAACCACGCGAAGAAAAACCACAACCTAATACCGCCGAGTTTGAAGCCGCAGCTAAAACTACGTTAGAGCGTATTAAAAACGCCAGCAGCTTTAACGAACCGCAAGTACGCGACTTTGATCCAGATGCAAAACCTGTAAAAAAACAGCGCAAGCACAGCCCAGTAAAACCAGAGCCAACACCAGCTGAGCCTGTAGAAAATACTGAACAACCAGCAGAGAAAATACCTGAGCCGCTACCAACAAGCACACCCGCTAAATTAGATAAGACCGAGCCAGAAGCGCCTGCATTAAAAACGGAACACGACTTTAAAGAGCCCGAAGTACGCACGTTCGATCCTAATGCACCACTACCCGGCAAAAAGAAAAAACCACATAAAACAGAGCCAACACAAACCGTGCCGGAGCCACCAGCGCCACAAAACACCTCTGAAACAATTCAACCAGAGCCAGAAGCATCTGAAACAAAAGCCGAGCCTAAAACCCCTACAGCTGAGCCTAAAAAAGCAGATACCAGCAATCCATTTGCCAACCTATCACTTGATGCAAGTTGGGACCCAAACTCAGCCGAAAAACCCAAAATAGAAGAAAAACAACGCGCCCCTAAATCACAAGCACTAATAGACGCAGAAGAACGCGCTAAAAAGCTACAAACAAAAGAGTAGCAACCTCACTCACTCCTCTTTGTGCATTAAAGCCCTAAAAGCCCATTTTTCACAAAGAGGTTAAGAGACGCTGCGCTTTTAGAGAAGTGATCGAGTGACTCGTGATTAAAACCAATAACTTAAATCAAGTAGCTTTGCTCTTCTCATTTACTACTCATTCACTCCTCTTTGTGCATTACAGTTTTATAAGCTCATTATTTCTAAATTTACTGGTAGACGCGCAGCTTTCTGGCGCTTAAAAGCAACGCTTTTACGGGGGTTAATAAAATGATTGTGTTACCACGGATAAGTGAAGGAGAAGATCAGAAAAAGTGACCAAACCAGTATTTTTTAACTCTGTGTAGCGCGAAGCGCCTCGGTGTACTCTGTGGTGATATTTATTTTTTAGCAAGAAGCTGCGCTTCTAACGTGAGCAAGCTCTACGTCTACAAAACCAAGCTAAAAGTAGCCCTATTCACTCTGGCTTCTCATTCGCTTCCCTTTGTGCATTACATCTTTAAAACCAATGATTCACAAAGAGGATAAGAGACGCTGCGCTTTTAGAGAAGTGATCAAGTGACTCGTGATTAAAAAACCAATAAATCAAATGGCTTGGCTTCTCATTTACTCCTCATTCGCTTCTCTTTGTGCATTAAAGCCCTAAAAGCCTATTATTCAAAACGAGGTTAAATTTACTGGTAGGCGCAAAGCTTGCTCGCGCGAAAAGCAAAGCTTTTACGGGGGTTGAAAGGTGATTGTTTCAGCACCAAAAGTTAGGAAAAAAGATGCGGAGAAGTAACTAACATTACTAATGTTTTCTCTGTGTAGCGCGAAGCGCCTCGGTGTACTCTGTGGTGATATTTATTTTTTAGCAAGAAGCTGCGCTTCTAACGTGAGCAAGCTCTACGTCTACAAAACCAAGCTAAAAATAGCCCTATTCACTTTGGTTCCTCATTCGCTTCTCTTTGTGCATTAAAGCCCTAAAAGCAAAGCTTTTAAATTATGGACGAAAGTTTACCTTTCGCTTTAATTAAAGCATTCAGCACTACTCGTTTAACTTAAACACACCTATTTGCCTCAATTAATGAGTCAAATAGCCATTTAATTGCCTCATTGAGCAAATGTGTAACGTGTACTGCGCCCACCGGCAGCTGTTTTTGTTATGAAACCTAATGTTTGTAAATCGGCTAAATGCCGTGTGGCAGTCGCACGACTGACTTTAGCTACCTTTTGATACTGACTGGCACTAATTCCGTGCTCAAATTGGCCATCGAGTAATTTATTAATTACTTTTACTTGTTGCTCACTTAGTTTTGTTTGCTCTTTACTTGCCCAGTAATTAGTTTTAAAAACTGTTTGCTCAATATTTTTAAGCGTATGGTGTATCGCATTATTAAGCGTATTTAAAAACCATTTAATCCACTGTGTTATACAAAGCCCGCCACGCTGCGTGGCTTCTAGCACCTCGTAGTAGCTTTTTCGATCGTCTAAAATAGCCACCGACATAGCATAAAACCGAATAGACTCTGCATACTTTTGTGCTAAAGCCAGATCGGTTATAAGTCGTGTTATGCGCCCGTTACCATCTTCAAGCGGATGTATTGTTACAAACCACAAGTGTGCGATAGCAGCACGAATAAAAGGGTCTATTTGTGGATCGTTTTGCGTGTTGTTAAACCAATCAAAAAATAGCGACAGCTCTTTGTTCACTAACTTTTTAGGTGGCGCTGTAAAATGTAATACCGGTTTATCTAAACGCCCTGATACCACCTGCATTGGCTCACCGCCACGCAACTGCCCGCCCTCAATATTAGTAAACAAGCTTTGCTCATCTGCAAATAATAAACGATGCCAGTTAAGCACCCTTTCTAAACCAAGCGCTGAATCTGTGTTAGTTATTGCATCAAGCATAATTTCTGCAAGATTGTCGCTTTGCACAGTTGTGGGATAAGGCTTCTCTTTAATATTGAGCTTTTTAGCGAGCGAAGAGCGAACCGAAAATGCATTAAGCTTTTCGCCCTCAATCGCACTAGAGTGAATAATATTTGCTAATAAAGTATCAAGAGCTTGCTGCTTTTGATGGGCACTTTGCACGCCCATACGGCCCACTAATAAGCCATGGTTATATGGAAGCTCACTTAGTAAGGGAGCAAGCGACGCATCATCCCACGTAAAGTTTGGCCAGTTTTGTTGTTGCCATATCCACATAGTCTTTAGCCCTTAAGTTAGTTAACTTCAGTCTATATGATTTAATTGCCTCATACAATGAGGCGATTAATGGCATTAATTGCCTCATTGTTTTGCAAGCACCACCGCTTTTTAAATTATAGGCAACCGTAATTTAAATATTTGTAGATGCAATTTTACTTCGCGCTTTGACTACTCATTTTCTTCTCATTCGCTTCTCTTTGTGCATTAAAGCCCTAAAAACCTATTATTAAAAAAGAGGTTAAATTTATTGGTAGACGCGCAGCTTGCTGGCGTTTAAAAGCAACGCTTTTACGGGGGTTAATAAAATGATTGTGTTACCACGGAGAAGTGAAGGAGAAGATCAGAAAAAGTGACCAACCCAATATTTTTTAACTCTGTGTAGCGCGAAGCGCCTCGGTGTACTCTGTGGTGATATTTATTTTTTAGCAAGAAGCTGCGCTTCTAACGTGAGCAAGCTCTACGTCTACAAAACCAAGCTAAAAGTAGCCCTATTCACTCTGGCTTCTCATTCGCTTCTCTTTGTGCATTACACCTTTAAAACCAATGATTCACAAAGAGGGTAAGAGACGCTGCGCTTTTAGAGAAGTGATCAAGTGGCTCGGCTCTTCTCATTTACTCCTCATTTTGTTCTCTTTGTGCATTACGCTTTTAAATAACTAACACACTTTAATAAACAGGAATAAACTCGCCCTCAACCTGCTGCGATGCCTTTAACCACACTAAATACGCCTGCTCGTAATCTATAAAATAGGTAGAAAGCGCATTTAAAATCACCTCATTCTCAAGCGTATTGCACGGGTTTTTAGCCTCAGCCTGCACAATCGCCTTTAACACCCTTCGGCCTTGCTTATGCTGAATAAAAAACGCCAACCAATTATTCGCATTTGCATATAAATCGCTTCGGTAAGACTGCTGCTCCCACAATGCCTCTGAGTCAATTAACGACCTAAACTCCATATACGTACGGCGTACACGGTAGGTAGGAATAGCAATAGTTCGGTTAGTTTTATAAATCAGCGTGTTTTCAAAAACCTCAGCTATTCCCTCGTTTAACCAACTAGAGGTACTGCCAATTAAATTAAAATTAATAACATGCATAGCCTCGTGAATTGCTACGCGTAAACTACTTTGCGGATCGGCCGGGTCAAACCTCACCAACGCCGTATTATTTTTACCAAAATAAATCCCCGCATTGTTGCTTGGTAAAGCCCCAAAGCGCGACACATAATCGTCGTAATAATTATTAGGTAATACAACCAAGTTCATTAAAATGGGTTTGTCGGGGTATAAACCAAATAAGTTTTGATACTTTTCGTATGCTTCAAATAAACGAATACGCAGCGTTTTATGATAATCGTCATTTACATTAGGGGTAATTAAATTAACAGAGGTGTAAGGGCCAATATCAAATTGTTCGGCTGTAAAATCGAGATTATCGTTTAACTGCGACAGCTCACTTTGCGCGTATTCAAGTTCTTCAGGGTCGTGAACCAACTCACAACTATTTTGTTGCACTGGAGCAGCTTTAGGCTGGGCTTTAGCTTTAGTGGCCACATTACCAACACGTTTATCGTTCACGGTTTCAGTAGTATACACATGCGTATAACTCTCAGCATTTTCAGCTTTGTGCGTATAGTTATTTACTTCAACCACAGCGGTATTTGGTTTATAAAAAAAGTGTAAAACCAGCAACACCACAACCAACAACAATACATGACGTGTTTTTATTTTCATTAAATTAGCCCAGCATAATAGTTAAACAACAATACTTAAAAAACAAAACTCACACTAGGGCTAACGCTAAAAATAACTAAAATGCCATTGTTATTAAAAGTTATGCGCCTTAAACGGTGTTTTTAACCACTGGGCATAAACCTTACTAAAATTAGGAAACTGAGAGTACAGCATGTTTTTTAACTGCTTGGGCTGCAATTTATTACAAGGGGACTCCTGCTCGGCTAGCATTATATTTTTAAGTAATATTCTCCCCTGTGATGAATCCATCAAAAAGTAAATTGTCGCCCAACTACTTGCGTATAATTTACTCGTATTGTTTTGTTTCCACGACTCTTCTGAACCTATTAACCTGCTAATATTAAAAACGCCCTTAGCGAGTTTATTATTTATTGTCCACGAATTATTAGGCTCTACAATACCGGTTTGCATATGGTTTTTAATAATTTCAAAGTACTCCGCAAACCCTTCATTTAACCACCTAGGCGTATAACCTAGTACAGCTTTATTAATCGCATGAACCGCTTCATGCACCGCTGTGCTCATTGCATTTTGCGTATTTCTATACTCTATAAACGCAGAGTTACTAGCATGAAAATACATGCCCACTGAATTTCTAGGGTCGCCACCGCGCTGCTTAATAGCCACCTCATAAGAGCCTCTAGTAGGCAAAACAGTCAAATTTAGCTTCACTTTTGGGTGCGCCGTGGGATTCCAAAGGGCGGTCGGCGGCAGCCGCCCTTTGGTTGCCATCGCCAATGCGATAAAACCTCGAATAGAGGTTATTAATCCCTCCACAGTCCCTAATATTATTAATTACATTGACGCGCTAAAGCACGACCTACAAACTTAAAACCTGCGCTTTTCGCGCGGGCAAGCTCTGCGCCTACAAGTTAAAGCGCGACTACAAACTACTCTGCAACCACTTGTTTAAACCGCGCGAACGTTCGCATGCTTTCATCAGCAATCATTACTTCGTAATCTGGGTTTTGAGCAATTAGCTCATATTGCCCATTTGGTAATTTATTAACTTTGCGCAGTAAATACTGCCCTTCCCCGCTTATATCATCTCGCTCTATCGCGACTATTTGGCCGCGTAGCGATCCTGCTTTATCGGAAGTTATAAGCTCAAGTAACAGTAAATCACCATCAAGTATTGGGTGTTTACCACCATTCATAGAGTTGCCCGAAGCGCGTGCTAAAAAATGCACGTTTGGATCAAGCTTGCCTGCACCAAATGGCGCATCTAAATATTCAACATCGCTGCTATCGCCTGTTTTAAAATGTCCGCAGGCTATTTTAATATTAGGGAAGTACGGCAACTTGATTACTTCATTTACAGTTTTTAATTGGCTTGTAAATAACTCCTCATCATTACTGATTTGTGTAGAAATGATATCCACGGCGGTGTTATCAACTGGCTCTTCAAGTTGTAGTAATGCTTTAAAGTGTTGGTTTTGAAGCTTAAAACCTATTTTTTGGTAATAATCTTTACCGTCTTGAATATATTGCTGCTTGATTTCGGCAAGTGCGTTTTCATCTAGCTTTTCCCAGAGTACTGAGTCAAACGAAATAATATTGAGGTCTTTTGCGTGATAAATAAAACGTTTACGCTCGAACTTTTCAAACGGGTTTGCTAATAAACTACGAGTTAAATAAGCAGTATCGTTCAAGCGTTCTTTATCATTAAGCGGGTTTTTGTCTTTTTCTGCTTGGCCGAACTCTTGTTGTAACTGCTTGTAAAAATTTTGATATCGCAACACAAGTTTTGAAATTTGAGCTTCTCCTTGAGTATTACATTCACTTATAAAGGCAAGTAAAAAAGCGATTTTATATGAGAATGAATAGTCTCGCTTTTGTAAAAACTCAAAGAAATCATCTCGCCTTGAATCTTCTGTACGTTCTTTAATATTTTTGTCTATTTTTATTTGTTTTAACTGCGGTTCACTAAAGTAGTTCAATGTGTGCTTACCAAATGGGTGTGTTTTTGCTGGGGTAATATCTCCTTTTTTAACCCAACTTTTTACCGTACCTGTTGAAATAAATAATTCACGAGCAAGCTGATCTTCATTTAATAAACCGCCGAATTCATGTTCAAAAGTAAATATGTCTATCTTTTCAATACGGCGTTCACCTTCGTATAAACGATCTAATTCAATCGCTTCGTTTTCGGGTGTTGGTACTTCTGTTTTTATTATATTTTCAAATGGCTTGTAAGTAGAAAAGTTAAATAAGCCGTGTACCGACATTGGCTGTAATGCTGCGCCATAGCTGTCTACAACATCGATTACAATAAGCGCTTCTTTGTCTTTATAATTTCGCGTCCCACGCCCTAACTGCTGGGTATAAAGCACTTTAGACATTGTGGGTCTCGCCATAACTAAAATTTCAGTTTGTGGAGCATCCCATCCTTCGTTTAGTAGGTCGCAAGCACATAAAAAGCGTATGTTTCCTTTTTGATATTCTTCAAGCCCTTTGCGGTCTGAACCATGTACTGCTTGCGCACTAATTCCGTGTTTATTAAATAACTGCGCCATTCGTTGAGCGTGTTTTATATCAGTACAAAACACAACACCTTGCTTTAATAATTGCCCTTCAATTAAAGGTTCTGCAAAATATTTATTGATCAAATCTACAATTAATTGATCACGCGAGGGTATAAGTACGGTTTTATTTAAATCAGCCTTTACATAATCTTTACCGTTAAAGCGCACTTGCGATAAGTCTATATTTGACTCAAGTCGGTATGCTCTTATTTGCGGAGCAAGTCCTTTTTTAATTGCTTGTTCTAAAGTTAAATCAACTTTATAGCGACCAAATATGTCTTGCAGCTTTTGGGCATCGGGCCTTTCGTCTGTAGCAGTGAGCCCTAATAACGTTTTAGGTTTAAAGTATTCAATTACTTTTCTTAACCCTGTTGCAACTGCATGGTGAGCTTCATCTATCAGAATATAATCAAAAGATTGTGATTGTATAGTGCTATAATGGCGCATCATATAAGCGCTGGTTTGCACTACAACATCAAGCGTTGAGTCTGTTAATAACTCACCCACTTTTAATAAGGGATGTCTTAAATTTAATCGCTCTTTTAATTGCTTTTTTAAAGCAGTGCTAGGTACTACTGCCAATGTTTTTTTGCATATACCCGCATCTATTTGATTTTTTAAATCTTCTATAAATACTTCTGTTTTACCTGTACCAGTGGGTAGGACAACTAAAAAGGTGCTTTTACCTTTTATGCGTTGATTTGAAATACTATTTACGGCTTGGTCTTGATGTTCTAAAAGCTGAAATGATAAATCACGCTGTGCTAAGTAATTAGGTGCGGCACTAAAGTTTTTAGGATCACCAAAATAATCACGCATTTGATCACTAAACTTGTAATGGTCACTCATACCTCTGCTTGACCATCGAAAAACTAAATAGCCATCATAAACTAATGAGTTTTGCTTAAATAATTGCGAACGATATTTTTTTAAACCAATTATAAGCGGGTGATGATAACGCTCTCCGTTAAGCTCTATAGCTATATTACTTTGGTTTTTAACATCGCTACCTCTTGTTAAAACGAAATCTATATAGCGAATGTGCCCTGCACTATCAATATATTTACTTTCAGCTTCAAGCGCATGTAAATATTGAGCGCCGAAGACGTCTTCAAATAAGCAGGTAAAGTTATACTCCGGTGGTGTTGGATCAGTGTGGCTTTCGCTTCGGTCAGAGCCAAATGTTTTTATTTTATCTGGTTGTTGTTCTTCTGAGCCTAAAAATATATCAAGGTCGGTTTGAAATTTAGTTTGTGATTCAATAGACAAAGAGGTGTTTAAATCATAAACGAAACGATACAAACCTTGATATTTGTGCATCAGTTGATTTTGATAACTTGTGTAATCAACGTACGGATAACTAGATAAATCTAGTTGAAAAAGAGTTGTATCGATAAACACTGCAGGACTATCATTTTTTGTATACAACCTACCTACTGTGTTTTGCTCATGTAGCTCATAACCATACTCCAAAAGTACTTGGTCACAATATTCAAACTGATTTCTAACACTCATATTCATTACAGTTATTAGCCTTTACCAATAGCGTATTTAATTAACGCATTGAGCCATACTTCACTCTCGCGCTCTGGGCGTTGGTCGACCGTTTGCCATTGTTTTAGTATTTTAAGCTCGGTGTGGCCGGCAATTAATGCGGTTAGGCCATCTTCATTTAGATCGGTAAATTCACGGCCATTATGTACACGCTCTTGCGTGCCATATTTAAACGATACATATAAAACGCCATCGGGCTTTAAGGCTTTTTGCAACTTTAAAAACACTTGCGGTAACTCAGCTTTTGGCACATGTAATAAACTCGCGCAGCACCAAATGCCGTCGTATTTATTAACACACTCTAGCCCTTGAAATGTTTTAATCTCTACCGGTTGTTGTAAGTAATTACTGGCTAACTTTGCAAGTACTGGGCTTGCGTCAAACGCGCTGACAGTAAACCCTTGGTTTTTAAAGTAAGCGGCATCGCGAGCTGAGCCACAGCCAGCGTCAAGAATATGGCCGTGCTGTTTTACATGCGGTAAAAACTCAGCATATAACGCCGACATATCAACATTAAGCGTTGAGTCGCTAAAGATTTGTGCGTTGTTATTGTAGTAAGTGAGTGTGGTACTTGGCACGATACACCCGCTCCTTGGCTAATCGTTTAACAGCTAAGCCGCTGTTAATATTAAATTCATAGGTGTTCAATCTACAGGAGCAAATAAATAAAATATAGACTTAGTAGTGGAATATTTTAAATTAATACACCCTTTTTATTATTCGCCCGCACACATTGCAAGTTTAACGATTACAAAAATGAACATGTTAGCTTAGCCCTCCCAACATATTGATTATAAATACATAACTTTATAAACCCAATAATACTATTTATATGCTTATACAAAATTTACGACTAAATTTTTAGGCTGGTTTATACTGTACGTATTGCGTCGCTAGCATGAGGGATATTATGCATAGATTAAAAAAATACGGGTTGTATTTGTTAGTAGCTCTCTCTTTTGGGAGTGGGGCTTGCGAAAAAAGGTTTTTTGTCGCGTCGCACGATACCTATTGGCCGCCTTACGTTGTTAATGTAGACGGCCACGCACAAGGTAAAGAGGTAACGGCGCTTTGGCTTATATTTGCGGGGTCGCCTTATTGTGTTCAGGTTGAGTTTTTACCCAATACAGAGCGTGCATTTGTTGAACAAACTAAAGGTCGAATGGATTTAGGCTGGGCTGCCAGTTTTACTGAAAAACGTGCAGAGCATGTTTATTTTTCGGATAGTTACCGCAACGAGGTGATGTGGTTGTATCAGCATAAAAATAAACAATATAATGTTAAAAACCTGCAAGATGCGCTTGAACAGGGCTACACCGTGGCCGCCCATGTAGGGAGTTATTACGGCGAGCAATTTGAGCACTTAAAAAATATTTATCCAAAACAAATTATTTTTACCGGTGCGGCAAAAACGCGCTTTGCTTTATTGGCTAAACAACGGATCGATTTTATAATTGAAGACCAGTTAGTGGGTGAGTACTTTGTTAGCCAGTCAAACAATATTAAGCAAGTTAATACTACAACTTATGTTAACAAGGGCTCTATTCATTTAATGCTGAGTAAAAATACGTCTACTATGCAAGATGTTATTGAGGTTAATAAATTAATACAAAGCCGTAAGGCACAATTAGCAGAACTGTTTGAAAAATTATAACTTAACACACACTAAAAACCGTTTACAAAAGGCTGTAGTTTGAAAATATTATTGTTTATAACCCTTTTTACTTTTAGTGCATTTAATACCTGGGGATGCACTAAAACGTTAACAGTGGCTACTAACGAAAGTTACTGGCCGCCCTATGTCATTTTAAAAAACAATACGCTGGACGGTGTTGAAATAGACGTACTTAAGGCTATTTTTAAAAGCTCACCTTATTGCTTAAACTTTAGTGTGTTACCTAGCTCCTTACGTGCATTTGAAGAGCTAAAACAGGGCCGTGTTGATTTAATTTTTGCCGCCAGTAAAACGGCAGATCGCGCTGAGTATGCCCACTTTACATTACCTTACCGTGTTGAAAAAATGCTGCTATACACACACGCCAGCTCGCCTAATGTGAATAGCATTAACGAGTTATTTAAAAAATCGCTTACGGTGGGTGTAAACAGAGGAAGTGTTTTTGGCGATGCGTTTGAGCAATTACGCATTCAGTATGCAAACCAAGTGGTGCTTACGGGGGAGTCTAAAAAGCGTTTTATTTTGCTTAACAAACAGCGCATTAATTTTTTAATTGATGATTCGTTAGTGGCGCAATATTTTACAAAACAGTATTCAAACATTAAGCCTGCGGCATTGGTTGAGCCCATAAACGTTAATAATGTGCATTTTATGCTGAGTAAAAAAACGGTTACTGCTGACGATATGGCGGCTATTAATTCGTATATTACTAACAATAAAACGGTTATTGAGCGTATTTACCAAACCCATCAATAGTTTTATTTATTTAACCTTCCTTATTTACTAAGCAAATTTTTAAAAGCTTTTGCACCGTTAAAGTGCGTTTAAGGTTGGTTATAAATTAGCTGCCTTTTACCTTTCATTAATTGTGGCTGATCTGTATAATTCGCCAGCTAATTTACCCTATTGCTTGATGTTGTTTGTGGCCTTTTGCTACAGCAAGCTCCTGTCAGTACTCATTCTAGGATTACCCTTTTTGATCTCCACCGCAAATATTACGATGCAGTTTGGCGCAGAGCCGTTGTTTGAAAACATTTCAGCTAAATTTGGTAACGGTAACCGTTACGGTTTAATTGGCGCTAACGGCTGCGGCAAGTCGACCTTCATGAAAATTTTAAGCGGTGCGCTTGTGCCTAGCGCGGGTAATGTGTCGATTACCCCGGGGTTAAAAGTAGGTAACCTTAGCCAAGACCAGTTTGCATTTGAGCAATACACGGTGGTAGATGCGGTAATTATGGGCGACGTTGAGCTTTGGAAGGTTAAACAAGAGCGCGACCGTATTTATTCTTTACCTGAAATGAGCGAAGAAGACGGCATGAAAGTGGCCGACCTTGAAAGTGTATTTGCTGAAATGGACGGATACACTGCCGAAAGCCGCGCTGAAGAAATACTTATAGAAGCGGGTATAGATAAAGAGTTTCATTACGGATTAATGGCAAATGTTGCCCCAGGTTGGAAACTACGTGTGCTTTTAGCGCAAGCTTTGTTTGCAAACCCAGACATACTGTTACTCGATGAGCCTACCAATAACTTGGATATTCATACCATTACGTGGCTTGCAAACGAGCTGAACAAGCGTAAATGTACGATGATTATTATTTCGCATGACCGTCACTTTTTAAACTCAGTTTGTACACACATGGCCGACATTGATTACGGCGAGCTGCGTATCTACCCGGGTAATTACGAAAAGTATTTAGAGGCATCGGGCCTGCAACGCGAGCAACTTTTAGCTGAAAACGCTAAAAAAAGTGCTGAAATTGACGAGCTACAAGACTTTGTTAACCGCTTTGGTGCTAATGCCTCTAAAGCTAAGCAAGCCAGTTCGCGCGCTAAAAAAATGGATAAAATTAAGCTTGATGAAGTTAAAGCATCGAGCCGTATGAGCCCATCGTTAAGTTTTGACGAAGGCAAAAAAATGTACCGCCAAGCGCTTGAAGTTAACAAGCTTGGCCATGGTTTTGATGGTGAAACATTATTTAGTGGCGGTGAGTTTTTACTAGAAGCCGGTGCAAAGCTTGCGGTAATTGGCGAAAACGGTGTGGGTAAAACTACTTTTTTACGCTGTTTAGTTAACGAGCTTAAAAGTAACGAAGGCGAAATTAAGTGGTCTGAAAATGCGAGCTTTGGTTATTGCCCGCAAGACAGCACTAAAGATTTTGATAACGATTTAACGTTGTTTGATTGGATGTCGCAATGGCGTACTGCTAAGCATAACGATTTAATGGTTCGTGGCATGTTAGGCCGTTTGTTGTTTACTGCTGACGATTCAAACAAAAAAGCGCGTAACTGTTCAGGTGGTGAAAAAAACCGTTTGTTATTTGGTAAGTTAATGATGCAAGACGTTAACGTGCTTGTAATGGACGAGCCAACAAACCACATGGATATGGAAGCCATTGAGGCGTTAAATAATGCGCTTAAAGACTTTAAAGGTACGCTTATTTTTGTAAGCCATGACCGTGAGTTTGTGTCGTCGTTGGCTACGCGTATTATTGATATTAAAGATAAGCAGGTTATTGATTTTCAGGGTACGTTTGATGAGTACCTTGCAAGCTGCGAAGAGAAAAAAGCATAAACCCTTTGGTGTATAGTTTAAAAGGCGCTTAGTTAGCGCCTTTTTTGTGCTTGGTTAAATGCATTAGTAAACAAGTAATTAAATCCCCACCAAGAGGTAATTAACTATTGCTCGTGTTTTTTTGTAGCGCTGAGAAGCTTTCACTTCTAACGTGAGCAAGCTCTACGTTTACAAAATAGTGTTTAAAGTAACTTGTAGACGCGCAGCTTGCTGGCGTGAAAAAGCAAGGCTTTTTAAAACTTGTTTTAGATTAATTCTTATCTATGTTTATACAAAGCCAAAATATATTCCTTTCCTATGCATGACTCCTCAAAATTATTAGCACATCGTTTTTCAAATAATAATCAGTTCTACTCTGTGACTATATGCTGCATAAATAGAGCACCTCTATTTAAAGAATTTCGCAATGCATGTATTGCAGCAAAGGCTATTGTGGATATGCAAAATAAAGTAAATACAATTTGTTATGTATTAATGCCTGATCATCTCCATTGGTTATTTCAGCTTAAAGACTGCTCACTAGCTAACGTAATAAAAATATTTAAAAGTGTAACGACTGTAAAAATAAATAAGCTAAATGAAACAACAGGCAAGATTTGGCAGCAAAATTATTTTGAGCATCAGCTTCGTTCTGAAAAAGATTTAATTAATCAAGCTCGTTATATTGTTGCTAACCCACTAAGAACTGGCATAGTAAAAAGTGTCGGGCAATATCCATTCTGGGATTGTATTTATTTAAATTAAATAGCATGTAAAACAAGAAGCTGTCGCTTCTAACGTGAGCAAGCTCTACGTCTACAAAATAAGTTAACCCTACTTACTTTGGCTACTCATTTACTCCTCATTCGCTTCTCTTTGTGCATTAAGATTTTAAAAGCCCATTAATCACAAAGAGGTTAAGAGACGCTGCGCTTTTAGAGGAATCGCTTTAAAAGTTAGTAACAAGAAGCTGCACTTCAAACGTGAGCAAGCTCTTCGTCTACAAAACAAAGCTAAACTATGACCTATTCACTTTATCTTCTCATTTACTCCTCATTCTCTTCTCTTTGTGCATTATGTTTTTAAAAGCTCAGCTTTCAAAAGCAGTGGCTGAATGTAGCCTGCAGGTGCGCTTTGCATTCATTTAATAGCAACAGCTACAAAAGTGATTGTTTTACCACCGAGAAGTTAAGGAGAAGAGCAGGAGCAGTGACTAACCAATATTTTTAACTCAGTGTAGCGCAAAGCGCCTCGGTGTACTCTGTGGTGATAAAAAGTCACTTAACCTATTCAATTTGGCTACTCATTTACTCCTCATTCACTTCTCTTTGTGCATTAAGATTTTAAAAGCCCATTAATCACAAAGAGGTTAAGAGACGCTGCGCTTTAGAGGTAGAGCTTATTGAACTGACATAGTTGCATGAGCAAACTCGGCGTGTAAAAACCAAATTTAGGATTGGTTTTGATCTTCTCATTTACTCCTCATTTTTTTCTCTTTGTGCATTACGGTCTTAAAAGCTCAGTTTTTAAGAACAAAAAAGGAGCATTGCTGCTCCTTTTAAACTGTTGCTTAAGTTTATTAAATATCAAACCTGTCGGCGTTCATTACTTTTACCCATGCATTTACAAAGTCGTGAACAAAACGGGTTTTATTATCGTCTTGTGCATAAAACTCTGCCAGTGCGCGTAAAATTGAGTTTGACCCAAATACTAAATCTACGCGTGTTGCGGTCCATTTAGTTGCACCGCTTGCGCGGTCAACAATGTTGTAAAGGCCATTACCTGTTGGCTCCCAGCGGTTTGCCATGTCGGTTAGGTTTACAAAAAAGTCGTTACTTAACGTTCCTACGTTATTTGTAAATACACCGTGTTGTGTGCCGCCATGGTTTGTGCCAAGCATACGCATGCCACCAATAAGCACCGACATTTCAGGGGCGGTTAACCCCATTAGTTGGCTACGCTCAAGTAATAGCTCTTCAGCAGATACCACGTAATCTTTTTTCAGCCAGTTTCTAAAACCGTCGTGAATCGGTTCAAGTACGTCGAACGATTCGGCATCGGTCATGTCGTCGGTTGCATCGCCACGCCCTGGCGCAAACGGAACGTTAACCTCTACCCCTGCATTTTTAGCGGCTTGTTCAACCGCAGCTGTGCCGCCAAGTACAATTAAATCGGCCATGCTAACAGGTTTACTTAAACCGGCTTGTACTTTTTCAAGCGCTGCTAACACACTTGCTAAGCGCTCTGGTTCATTGCCTTGCCACTCTTTTTGTGGTGCTAAACGAATGCGTGCCCCATTTGCACCGCCTCGGTGATCTGAACCTCGGTACGTACGCGCACTGTCCCATGCGGTGTTAATTAAATCGCTGGCGCTTACGCCACAATTAAGAAGTGTTACTTTTAAATCGGCGATTTCGGTATCTGTTAGGGTGTAATCAACGCTTGGAATTGGGTCTTGCCAAATTAAGTCTTCGCTTGGTACATCGGCACCTAGGTAACGTGATTTTGGCCCTAAGTCGCGGTGCGTAAGTTTAAACCATGCGCGTGCAAACACGTCTGAAAAATATTCAAAGTCGTTATGAAAACGCTCAATTATTTTGCGGTACGCTGGGTCCATTTTCATGGCCATGTCGGCGTCGGTCATAATTGGGTTTAAGCGAATTGATGGGTCTTCTACATCGACCGGTTTGTCTTCTTCTTTAATGTTTACAGGTTCCCATTGGTGAGCGCCTGCAGGGCTTTTTGTCAGTTCCCATTCGTAGTTTAAAAGAAGGTCACAGTAGCCGTTATCCCATTTTGTTGGGTGTGTGGTCCACGCACCTTCAATGCCCGATGTCATTGTATCGCGGCCAATGCCTCGTGTTTTGAGGTTGTTCCACCCCATGCCTTGCTCTGAAATATCAGCCGCCTCGGGCTCTGGACCAAGGTTTGACTCTTTCCCGTTACCGTGTGTTTTACCTACTGTGTGACCACCTACGGTAAGCGCAGCCGTTTCTTCGTCGTCCATTGCCATGCGAGCAAACGTTTCGCGAACTTGTGCTGCAGTTTTAAGCGGATCGGGTTTACCGTTTACCCCTTCTGGATTTACGTAAATTAAGCCCATTTGAACAGACGCTAACGGGTTTTCCATTGTGTCGGGTTTATCAACATTTTGGTAGCGTTCGTCGCTTGGTGCTAACCATTCTTTTTCGGCGCCCCAGTATACATCTTTTTCTGGGTGCCAAATGTCTTCACGGCCACCGGCAAAACCAAAGGTTTTTAACCCCATTGATTCGTATGCCATGTTACCCGCTAAAATAATGAGATCGGCCCACGAGAGTTTGTTACCGTATTTCTTTTTAATTGGCCAAAGTAAGCGGCGCGCTTTGTCGAGGTTGGCGTTATCGGGCCATGAGTTTAAAGGGGCAAAACGTTGATTTGCCGTGCCACCGCCACCACGTCCGTCAGATAAACGGTACGAACCTGCCGAGTGCCATGCCATGCGGATCATTAAACCACCATAGTGACCCCAGTCGGCTGGCCACCAATCTTGGCTTTGGGTCATTAAGTTTTTTAAGTCAGTTTTTACGGCTTCTAGGTCTAGAGATTTGAACGCTTCAGCGTAGTTAAAGTCGCTGCCGTAAGGAGAACTTTTTGTATCGTGTTGATGTAGAATGTCGAAATTAAGTGCGCTTGGCCACCAATCTGTGTTTTGGCCAGCTGTTTGTGTATTGCTGCCATGCATTACTGGACATTTTCCGGCGCTAGAGTTGCTCATTTTTCAATCCTCTTGGTGTAAAATAAAATACGTAAGCAATGGTCAATTTGTTTAGGTATTACTATTTTTAATTCATGCAAATGTTGCTTAATCAATTATTTATATACTTGTACTTATTTTGAATTACCAATATAGGCTTATTTTTTGAGCTATACCAACAAATACACCGTATTTAAAACGATTGGAGCGATTTGTATTTTTGATTGATACTCAAAAAACAAGCTCTGGTGAATAGAGGCTTGAGTTAGTGCTGCAAACAAGTGGGTTTTAATATTTTGATCTTTTTTTAAATAACGATGATCGAATTAAAAAGTAGCGGCGTAATGGTAAATGAAGGGTTTGAAAGTGGCTTTGGTTTTCCATAGCGCACATAGGAATACCCCCCTTCGCCATGAAATTGTAGTTATAATGTTAAAGGTGTATTACTAAGCCCAATACACCTTTACTTTATAAACTAAATTTATCAGTTTTATGTTAGTTGATCATAATTAGCTAACGGTAGTTAAGTTTTCCCTAACCTTTGACGTTTTAGCAGTTTTAACCAGCTCACCCAGAGCTGGTTTTTTTTGCCTAAAATTTACCACTACACAATGCTTTCATAATAATAATTTATAATGTGCCGTAAACTCGCCCTCAAAACAAAACCTGCCCTAGTGAGTTTAGGTTGTGCGTGTTAATATTATTTTTGCAATTAATTATTTTATTTGGGCATGTTGATGCGTTATTACTTTTCTTTACTATGTATCTGTTTTACTTTATTTTCAGCGTCGGCTAATGCTGCTGAGCAACAAACAGAAGCCCCCTCAAAGCAACAAGAACAGCAAGCGCTCGAACAACTTAAAGAGCCTATGTATAAACCGCTTATGGAACGTTACATTTTAGATGAGCTAAAAGCGGTTCGCCAAGATCAGCAAAAACTACGTGAAGATGTAACTAAGCAAGTTACGCACGCGCAATTAGACACGGCCGACAGAGCCCTTACTTACACCACCGATACAATAAATAATGTGTTTTTTATTATTACCGCCACGGCATCTATTTTGGTACTTGTTGGCTGGAACTCGCTGCGCGATGTTAAAAACAAAGTAGAAGACATTGTAAATACCCGCGTGAGTGTTATTACCGATGAGTACGAAGAACGCTTAAAAGTATTAGAAGAAAAGCTGCGTGTTCGTTCTGAAGAAATACTCAGCAACCAAGAACGTATATCGATTACAAATGAGGTTCACTCGTTGTGGATGCGCGCAAATTTAGAAAGTGATTATGCTAATAAGATCGAGATTTTTGATGAAATTTTAAAGCGTAAACCTGAAGACGTTGAGGCTATTGCTTACAAAGCTGATGCCCTGCTTGAAATTAATCAAACCGCCAAAGCGATTGATTTATGTAACCAGGCAATTGATATAGATAGCGATTATGGTTATGCGTATTGGCAACGTGCCTGTGCGTTTGCGCTAATACACGAGCACGCCGATGCGCTGGCCGATATAAAAATGGCACTTGAGTATTCACCTAACTTACGTAATGAGTTACTCCACGAAAGTGCATTTGCAAGCCTGCACGATAATAATAGTTTTAATACTATTGTGGCAGGCGAGTAAGTTTAGCTTGCTTATATAGTTTGTAAAAAAGAGCGAAAGCTCTTTTTTTATGGCTGTAATAAAGTCCTATGCTTTGTGTATTAAGGTTTTAAAAGATTATTATTCACAAAGAGTTTAAGAGGCGCTGCGCTTTTAGAGTTAGGAACTAAGTAATTTAATATTTTATCTGAAACAAGAAGCTACGCTTCTAACGTGAGCAAGCTCTACGTCTACAAAACAAG
>NZ_JAWJBQ010000023.1:0-57348 GCF_046535955.1 Pseudoalteromonas sp. SIMBA_162
TGTTAAAGAACGTTGCGACGTTGTCGCTAGGGATGCGTATAATACATCCTTTATTTTTCGAGTCAATACTTTGTTTTCAAATTTCTTTTTAGAATCTTTAAAAGTAAAGTTTTACTTAACTCTCTAATTAACTCTTGCCTCGCTATGCGTTGGCGCCTGCCGTCTCAGTGGGATCGCATTATAGGGATATTCGAGTGGGGGTCAACGTTTAATTCATGCTTTTTTGAATAAAAATACTTTTAGTACGAAAGGTATACAAATAAAGGGGTAGAGGGCGCTTTTAGCTTAAAAAACATGCATTTTTAATCTCTACTTAAATGCTAATACTCTATCAATATAAAAAGCGGAAAATAAAGCATGATATTTTCCGCTTTTTACAGAGTGGTTAATTAGCTGAAACTTCCCATACTGCGATAGAACCAGATATCTCATTACCTATGATAAGTAGCGGTTCGCCAGTTGCACTTTGTTCGCGTGGTATGAATGTCATTCCTTCTGGTGCTAGATCACCGGTAATTTCTGCACCAGCTATTAAACCTCGGTTATAAAAGTAGTCTTCAAACTGCACATCATATGGGTTAGTAATATCGTAAATCATGATCCCCCCCATACGCTCGAGTCCAATAAATGCAAAGGTGCGTTCGCCAATTGTACCTATAGTTAGCGCTTCGGGTTCTGCGCCTTTATCGTCTGAGCGTGTATCGCCTTTATTTTCATCTTCATTATTATTAAACGCCTCGCCATGAACTGATGCGGTAATACGGCCTATATCGTCTCCAGAATCAAACACCACCAGCCCATTGCTGTCCCAAATGGTAAACGAACGTGCGCCATAGGCATAAAGCGATTCGTATTGGCCATCGTTATTATTATCACCTTTAACCGTTGTCACTTTTAAACGGCCGATGTCGTTATCGTCGTTATTTAAGTAATCAAAATTAGCAGCAAGCGTTAAGTCTTCGACGCGGCTTTCATCTATGTAAGCAAGGCAACCATCGTCTTCATCGAAATCTACGCCGCCTTTGGCTATGCAATCTGCTTCATCGGTTGTATCAAAAAAGTATTCGCGTGCATCACCTTCATTAGCCGACACTATAAAGTTTGCACCTTTCCAGCTAAAGCTTGAAATTGTGTCTGGCTGATACATGCCATATAAGCCAGGGTATGATTTAAAATTAACACCGCCGTCTTTATCTGATGCGTCTATTTGTAAGCTAGACCAGTCTTTAAAGCCTAACCCTTTTAACTCAAGAGAGTTATCTTCTAAATTAACGATGGCTAGTCCGTTATTTTCTTGAGTCGATACATAGGCATATTTGTTATCTTTAGAAATACTGACGTACTCTGGCTCTAAGTCCATTGCTACGGTGGTATTGATTAGATTACCATTTATGGTGCGCCCTGTTGGATTAGCAAATATCAGCCCGAGTGCTTCAAGTTCAGATTGCTTATCGTTGTATGCTGTAAAATCAATATTGGTAGCATTGTCGGCAATTACACCATCATTAACATTGATAATGCTGATAGAACCCTGTGGATCAATACTATAGTCGCCGTTAGGTTCTCCTTCGTTGGCAACAACTACTTTTGCTCCATCATGGCTAAATGTAACCATATCGGGTAAAAAACCAGCCGTTACATTTTTTATAAATATTGGTGTATCGCCGCTTATGTCGTAAAAGGCAATTTGACCTGCCTCTCCAACACTTTTAGCAGCCATTGCTACAGCAAGTAACTGGTTATTTTCATCTATTGCTATGCTGTTTGCGTCACCGGGTGTGTTGTCGTTTAAGGTAAGTGTAATTGCCGTACTTAAGTTGGTTGTATTTACAATGCCTTCGTTGTCTTGCACTAGAGCAGCTGTATCGAATGTGTCTGCAGGAATAATATTTACAACCGCAGCATCCCCCGAGCTATTAATAGCGTAAATCCATTTTTTTGATGCTTGATATGCGACTATTTCGGCAGCACCTTCAGGGCTTTGCGCATTGAGTACTGCTCGTCCTATTAGGTTAATAGTTAAAGCCGAATTTGCATTAGTGCCGTTAATTCCATTTTCACCTGCTGTACCTTGCTCGCCTTGAGCTCCTTGTGCGCCATTTTGACCATCATCGCCATCTAATGAGCAACCAGTCAGCATAGATAAAAGTGAAAGCGCTATTATTGATTTTTTTAACATTGTTCTTTTCCTTAGTGTGGTATTAGGTAAATATCAACACAGAGGTATTACAAAGTTGTGGCACTTTTAATAAAGCTTTTTTACCTTAAAAAACCAGCTGATAGGCTAAAGGTAAAATAAGCAACATACCCAATACATAACCCATTTTTTTAAGCGCTTTCGAATAGTTGTTTTTAATTTTAAGGCCTAGCAAGGGCCTAATAATATCAATGCGCATTACCAATAATGTAATAGCTGCACACGCCCCCCAAGTGCCCACAATAATTAAAAATAACTCAACCATAAGACCAAGGTTAAAAGGTTGTAGCACAAAACATAAAATAATTAATACACTTTGATGCAATACATAAAAGGGAAACACCCAGCTATTTAGTGTGTTTAAGTAAGCTGCTTTAAAATTTAAAAAACGCTGCGCTAAGGTAAGCATGGTAAGTACACCAACTACTCTTTGAATATTGTATATTGCAGTCCACACATAGTTTGGCAAATCCAGTTCATTTTGATACGCCAAAGCAATACACACATACAATAGAGTAAAGCTTGCACACAATAGCCAAAGGTATCGATTTAAACTTTTCCAAAAATAAGTGTTTTTAGCTAACAAGTAGCCTGTAAATAAAAATATGAAGCCGCTTACTTCGCGTATTGCATCACCTTTTAAACAATTATTAGCAAGCAACATGGCTATTACCAATAGGCCTGTAAGCATAGAAAATGATAGGTTTACTTTAATCGTATTTAATAAAGAAGAAAAAATAGAAAACTTTGCTACTAATGAGTATATAAAAACAATAAGCATAAACTGCCACAAAGAGCGTAAATACCATAAATGATTTACATCAACATGCGGCCATACTCCAGATTGGTAATTAACAAATATGCTATTACTGGTATCTAAAAACGCTAAATAGAACTGCCAATACGTCATATCTATAACGCCTTGTTGATGCATTTCGGCATAAAGCTGAAAAGGCACAACTAACCATAACCCCACCAGCAGGGGGAGTAATATGAAAATAGAACGCTTTAAAACAAATAAAGCACATAATTTATAGCCACTTACCTTATCAAGTATAAAACGAAGTGCTACCCCTGATATAAACCAAATTAGCAGCATTCTCCAAGGGGAAAACAGCAACATAAAATACTCTACGTGTTCAGACGTATAATTACTTTTAAAATGAAACCCCCAATTTTGGCTATACAACATACCTATGTGATAAAAAATGAGAGCCGCAAAAGCAATTACTCTCAACCAATCAATAAAGTAATGCCGAGAGTGTGTAGATTGTATTGCGTTTAATTGAGTACTCATACGTTAACCAATGTGTTTGTGATACCGGTAGTTAACTTAAAATAACTCGCAAAAACTATACATAAGTGCTTATATTACAAGCAATAGTGATAAAAGGTGGTATACAGGGATAGCTGTCGCCTACAAATATAAAAGCATACATAATGAACCTTCAACACTTTCAACGTTTTCAAACTTTTTATGCCGCGTTACTCCTGTTTAGCTACGTTGTAATAAACAATACGGTTAATGCGACAACTCAAATAATGGAGGCGCAAAGAGACGGCGCACTGCCTTTTTTAATATGGGAGCCGTTTGTATGGGAATATTCAAGTGCGTTTAGCACGTTACTTATATTTCCGGCTGTAGTGTGGCTATTAAAAAAAGTACCTTTTAATTGGCATAATATTGGGCTTTCGCTGTGTACTTACTTTGTAGCGTCTATTATTTTCAGCGTATTCCATATTAGTGTAATGGTTGGAGGACGGAAGCTCATTTATTGGTTGAACGAACTTCACTACAACTTTGGCCTCAGCTGGTTTGAATTTTTATATGAATACCAAAAAGATGCGATAAGCTTTTTATTCTTTATCACCCTTATTAAAGTTTATCAGTATATTGTTAAACAGTTGTTGGGAGAGGCCTCGTCTATTGATGAAGGTGCGCAACACAATACTGATACTATTAATTGCTTATTAGTTAAAAAGCGGGGTAAAGAATTTATTATAAAAATTGACGACGTGGATTGGCTTGAATCTTCAGGCAATTATGTAAATTTACATATTGGTACGTCCATTTACCCTTTAAGAGTGACGCTCACTGAATTAAGTAAACAACTAGAAGTGCAGGGTTTTTGTAGGATTCACCGAAGTCATGGCGTAAAACTCGATAAAGTAGAATGCATTACACCACTCCCCAGTGGAGACAGCGAAATAAAACTAACTACAGGTAAAGTGCTCAACCTTTCTAGGCGTTATAAAGATCAATTTAAACTTAAGCTGCAATAAAAAAGGCTACCTAAGTAGCCTTTAATTATTATTTTTTAACTGGTCGTTTCCAACCGGTTAAGTTGCGTTGCTTTGAACGTGCTATTGCCAGTTGCTCGTCTTCAACAGTGCTAGTGATCACAGAGCCTGCTCCCACAGTTGCAGTAGAACCAATGTTTACAGGAGCAACAAGTGATGAGTTAGAGCCTATAAAAGCGTTATCACCAATAATGGTTTTTGCTTTATTCACCCCATCGTAGTTACAGGTAATTGTACCTGCGCCAATATTTACTTTTTCGCCAATTTCAGCATCGCCTAAGTAACTTAAGTGGTTTGCTTTAGAACCCTTACCTAAGCGGGTTTTTTTCATCTCTACAAAGTTACCAATGTGCGAGTCTTCTTCCATTACCGCACCTGGCCGAAGGCGAGCGTATGGGCCAAGGGTACATTTAGCCGCTACGCTTGCATCTTCAATAAGGGTATTCGCTTTTATTACAACGTTATCGCCTATGGTACAGTTTTTAAGTACACAGTTAGGACCTATTTGTACGTTATTACCAAGGGTTACATTACCTTCAAAAATAACGTTTATGTCAATTAATACATCTTCGCCTGTTTTAACATTGCCACGTACATCAATACGGGCAGGGTCGGCGAGGGTAGCACCATTTAACATTAACTCTTCTGCTTGCCATACTTGGTAAGCACGCTCTAACCCTGCTAGTTGTACGCGGTTGTTTGCACCTTCAACTTCCATTGCATGATCTGGCTGAGCCGATGTAATTTCTACACCTTCACTGTGCGCCATAGCAACTATATCTGTTAGGTAGTATTCACCTTGCGCATTATTGTTAGATAAGTTGCCTAACCAGGTTTTTAACAGTTTGCCGTTAACCGCCATAATACCGGTGTTTACTTCATTAATAAGTAACTGCTCTGCGCTTGCATCTTTTTGCTCAACAATACCAACAAGCTTGCCATTTTCACGCAGCATACGACCGTAGCCATTTGGATTAACCAAGTTAACGGTTAATACCGCTAGCCCATTTTTAGGTGTTACAGCCAATAAGCGCTCAAGTGTTGATTGTTTTGTTAAAGGAACGTCACCGTATAAAACCAATACGGTATCGTCATCGTTAATATGAGGATTTGCTTGTGCAACAGCATGGCCGGTACCTAATTGATCTGCTTGCAGTACCCACTTTACATCGTTATCGGCAAGTTGTTGTTGTAATAGTTCGCCGCCGTGCCCATAAACTAAATTAGTGGTTGTTGCACCCAGTGCCTTTGCGTTATCAATAACATGCTGCACCATAGGTTTACCTGCCACTTTATGCAGCACTTTTGGTAGAGCAGATCGCATACGAGTACCTTTACCCGCAGCAAGAATTACAGTAGTTAGAGCCATTAAAACAATTTCCTTTTTCCGTTGTTTTAGTTAACAAGTCTGTTTATGCAGAAGATTGCGTAAGTCACGCCCTGTGCAAATACTCAGTAAACTAATTTGCTAGTGCTGAATCTTGGCTGAAAAACACACTTAATTTAATGACGTTATTGTAGCGGGGATTGATGAAGGATATAAGTGAAAAGCTCAGTTAATAACTTCGACGACTTAAAAAAGCTTAAATTAAAACACGTACCTTAGCAACAAGCACAAAAAAGCCCACTTTAAAGTGGGCTTTTTATAAACCAGATAGGCTTACTTTTTACGTAATTGCTGAATAACACGTAGTTGTGCTACCGCTTCAGCTAGCTGCATTGCCGCTTGATTGTAATCAAGCTCTGACGATGCACCTTTTGCCATTTGCGCTTCAGCGTCACGTTTAGCTTGCTCTGCAGCTTGTTCGTCTAGGTCTTCACCACGAACGGCTGTGTCTGCAAGTACGGTCACTATGTTCGGTTGAACTTCTAGTGTACCGCCAGCAATGTAGATGAGTTCTTCTTCACCAAATTGCTTAACTAAACGCACCATACCAGGTTTAAGGGCAGTTAGTAGTGGCGCGTGACCGGCATTAACACCAAGCTCACCTTCACTACCAGATACTTGAATCGATTCAACCAAACCAGAAAACAAGTTCTGCTCTGCGCTTACTACGTCAAGATGTACAGTCATAGCTGCCATACTACCCTCCTAATTACATGCTTTTGGCTTTTTCTTGAGCTTCTTCGATAGAGCCAACCATGTAGAACGCTTGCTCTGGAAGGTCATCAAACTCACCGTTTAAAATGCCTTTGAAGCCAGCAATTGTGTCTTTAAGTGAAACGTATTTACCTGACGCACCTGTAAATACCTCTGCCACGAAGAACGGCTGAGATAGGAAACGTTGGATTTTACGTGCACGAGATACAAGTTGCTTATCTTCGTCAGAAAGCTCGTCCATACCTAGGATTGCGATGATGTCTTTAAGTTCTTTGTAACGCTGAAGAACTGTTTGAACGCCACGCGCTGTATCGTAGTGCTCTTGACCAATTACTAATGGGTCAAGTTGACGTGAAGATGAATCAAGTGGATCTACCGCTGGGTAAATACCAAGTGATGCGATATCACGTGAAAGTACTACTGTTGCATCTAAGTGAGCAAACGTTGTTGCTGGAGATGGATCCGTTAAATCATCCGCAGGTACGTATACCGCTTGGATTGATGTGATTGAACCCGTCTTAGTAGATGCGATACGCTCTTGAAGTACACCCATTTCTTCAGCTAGTGTAGGCTGGTAACCTACCGCTGATGGCATACGACCAAGTAGTGCTGATACTTCTGTACCCGCAAGTGTGTAACGGTAGATGTTATCTACGAAGAAAAGTACGTCGCGACCTTCGTCACGGAACTTTTCAGCCATAGTAAGACCTGTTAACGCTACGCGTAAACGGTTACCTGGAGGCTCGTTCATCTGACCGTATACAAGCGATACTTTATCAAGTACGTTTGAATCGTTCATTTCATGGTAGAAATCGTTACCCTCACGAGTACGCTCACCAACACCTGCGAATACTGAGTAGCCGCTGTGCTCGATTGCGATGTTACGGATAAGTTCCATCATGTTTACGGTTTTACCAACACCGGCACCACCGAATAAACCAACTTTACCACCTTTAGCAAACGGACATACAAGGTCGATTACCTTGATACCTGTTTCTAAAAGTTCTACTGAACTTGATTGCTCTTCGTATGAAGGCGCTGCACGGTGAATAGACATACGGTCTTCTTCGCCGATTGGGCCAGCTTCATCGATTGGCTCACCAAGTACGTTCATGATACGACCAAGTGTTGCTTTACCAACTGGAACTTGAATCGCTTCACCTGTGTTTGATACTGCTGCACCACGACGTAAACCGTCTGTAGTACCTAGTGCGATAGTACGTACCACACCGCCACCTAGCTGCTGTTGAACTTCTAGAGTCAAACCAGCTAAATCGCCATCTGTTACTTTTAGCGCGTCATATACGGCTGGCACGTTGTCTTGTGAAAATTCAATATCCACAACGGCACCGATAATTTGGACGACCTTACCTAAACTCATGTCTATTCCTCTCGTTAATCTTTGCCTGAAGCATTAAACTGCGGCTGAACCAGAAACAATCTCACTAATTTCTTGTGTGATTGCCGCTTGGCGGGCCTTGTTGTAAACAAGCTGTAACTCATCCATAAGGTCGCCAGCGTTATCAGTTGCGGCTTTCATCGCAACCATACGGGCAGCCTGTTCAGAGGCAGCGTTCTCAACCACACCTTGGTATACCTGAGACTCTACAAAGCGAACTAACAAAGACTCTAAAATAGCGTCTGGGCTTGGTTCGTATAAGTAGTCCCATGTGTGGGCAGATACTTCTTCTTCAGCTTTTGGCAAAGGGAGTAACTGATCTATTGTTGGCTCTTGCTTCATGGTATTAACGAAGTTGTTATATACCAGGAATAAACGGTCAATTTTACCTTCAGAGAATGCATCAAGCATTACTTTTACAGGACCAATAACGTCTTGTACTGAAGGTTTATCTCCTAGGCCTGCTTTTTTAGCAAGCACTTGACCACCAAAGCGTTGAAAGAAACCAGCAGCTTTGCTGCCTAAAGTTGCAAACTCTGCGTCTACACCTTTTTCTTTCCATGCTTTTATGTCTAATGCAACTTTCTTAAACTCATTTGAGTTTAGGCCGCCACATAGACCACGGTCAGTAGAGATAACAATATAACCAACTCGTTTTACTTCACGTTCTTCTAAGAACGGGTGAGTAAAATCAAGATTTGCTTGAGCAACACGACCAATCACTTTGCGTAATTTGTCAGCGTATGGACGGCTTGAAGCCACTCGTTCTTGCGCCTTTTTCATTTTAGACGCAGCAACCATTTCCATTGCGCTAGTGATCTTTTGAGTATTTTTAATACTCCCGATCTTGCTTTTAATCTCTTTTCCGCTGGCCATGACTCTCTCTCCGAATCAAGGTGTGCTTTAGTAAACTAAAGCGCACCATTAATAACTAAATTACCAAGTTTGCGTAGACTTGAACTTCTCTAGAAGTTCTTTAAGTTGCGCTTCGATCTCGGCGTTGTAGTTACCAGTTTCATTGATTTGAGCCACAAGCTCTGCGTATGTGCTACTTGCGTAAGAAAGTAAAGCTGCTTCGAAATCCATGATTTTAGCGATTTCGATATCTTTAAGATAACCTTTCTCAGCTGCAAATAACGACAAAGACATTTCAGCAACAGACATTGGCGCGTACTGTTTCTGCTTCATTAGCTCTGTTACACGCTCACCATGCTCAAGTTGAGCACGTGTAGCATCGTCAAGGTCAGACGCGAACTGCGAGAACGCAGCTAATTCACGGTACTGAGCTAGGGCTAGACGGATACCGCCACCTAGTTTCTTAACGATTTTAGTTTGTGCAGCACCACCAACACGCGATACCGAGATACCAGCATTTACTGCCGGACGGATACCTGAGTTGAATAAGTCAGTTTCTAAGAAGATCTGACCATCGGTGATAGAGATAACGTTAGTCGGTACGAACGCAGAAACGTCGCCGCCTTGAGTTTCAATGATTGGCAATGCCGTCAATGAACCAGTTTGTCCTTTCACTTCACCGTTAGTGAACTTTTCAACGTAATCAGCGTTTACACGCGATGCACGCTCTAAAAGACGCGAGTGAAGGTAGAATACGTCACCTGGGTATGCTTCACGACCTGGTGGACGCTTAAGTAGCAATGAGATTTGACGGTAAGCAACAGCTTGCTTAGATAAATCATCATATACGATTAATGCGTTTTCACCACGGTCACGGAAGTATTCACCCATAGTACAGCCCGAGAACGGTGCTAAGTACTGAAGTGCCGCAGACTCAGAAGCAGATGCTACAACTACGATAGTATTTGCAAGTGCACCGTGCTCTTCTAATTTACGTACTACGTTAGCAATAGTAGATGCTTTTTGACCAACCGCTACGTACACACACTTAACGCCTGTGTCTTTTTGGTTGATGATCGCATCAATTGCTAGTGCAGTTTTACCTGTTTGGCGGTCACCGATTACAAGCTCACGCTGACCACGACCAACTGGAATCATCGCATCAATAGATTTGTAACCAGTTTGTACTGGCTCATCTACAGATTGACGCTCGATTACACCTGGTGCAATTTTTTCTACAGGTTCAAAACCGTCGTTATCTAAAGCGCCTTTACCATCGATAGGAGCACCTAGTGTGTTTACAACACGACCAAGTAAGCCAGCACCAACAGGAACTTCTAAGATACGACCAGTTGTGTATACTTTTACGCCTTCAGTAAGGTCAGCGTATGGACCCATTACTACTGCACCAATTGAGTCGCGCTCAAGGTTTAGTGCGATAGCATAACGGTTGCCAGGAAGCTCAATCATCTCACCTTGCATACAGTCAGCTAGACCGTGGATGCGGATGATACCGTCAGTAACAGATACAATTGTACCTTCGTTACGAGCTTCACTTACAACTTCGAACTTCTCAATACGTTGTTTGATTAGTTCTGAAATTTCAGTGGAATTAAGTTGCATGCTCTTTTTCCCAATTACGATTGTAGTGTTGTGGCTAAGCGGTTTAATTTTCCGCGTACAGAGCCGTCGATTACAGTGTCGCCTGCCTTAATAATAAGGCCGCCAACTACTGACGCGTCTTCACTACAATTCAGCTTAACTTTGCGTGCGAAACGTTTTTCAAGTGTCGCTACCAATGACTCTTGCTGCGCTGCAGTAAGAGGGGTTGCCGAAATCACGTCTACATCGATTTCTTTGTCATACTCTGCTTTAAACGCAGCGAATAACTGTGCAACCTCAGGCAGTGCAATCAAACGTCCATTTTCAGCCATCACCTTCACTAGGTTCTGACCTTGTTCGTTGAGCTGCTCTGCGCATAAGTTAATAAATAACTCAGCTTGTGCAGAAGCAGTAGGCAATCCAGCTAAAATGGCTGATGCTTGCTCGTCGCTGGCAACGTGGCCAGCGAAAAACAACATGTCATTCCAGCTTTCAATAGCGCCTTTTTCAACGGCAAGTTCAAAAGCCGCTTTAGCGTATGGGCGAGCGATAGTAGTCAATTCAGACATGCTCATACCCTCCTAATTACAGCTCAGCGACAAGTTTTTCAACGATGTCACTATGTGCGGCTTGATTGATTTCACGCTCTAAAATTCTCTCTGCGCCAACCACAGCCAGTGTTGCTACTTGCTTACGTAGCTCTTCTGTCACACGGTTACGCTCTGATTCAATTTCAGAGTGCCCTTGAGCAATAATTTTTTCACGCTCTTCTTGTCCACGAACTGTTTCTTCGTCAACAATTAGCACGGCACGCTTTTTAGCTTGATCAATGATATCAGCCGCTTGAGCTTTTGCATCTTTAAGCTGTTCTGCAGCTTTTTGTTGCGCAAGTTCTAAGTCTTTTTCGGCTCTATCAGAGGCAGCTAAACCATCTTCGATTTTCTTCTGGCGAGCTTCAATTGCACCGTTTAGTGGTGGCCATACGAACTTCATACAAAAAAGTACGAACACCGTAAACGCAATTAATTCACCGATAAGAGTGGCGTTTAAGTTCACAACCGCTCCTCCTTAAATAGTAAGCTGTTCAAAAAATAAAATTAAAGTACGAACAACAATACCATCGCGATACCAACACCAATCATTGCTACAGCATCGATTAGACCAGCAAGGATAAACATTTTAACTTGTAGCGATGGTGCAAGCTCAGGTTGACGCGCACATGCTTCAAGGAATTTACCGCCCATGTTACCAAAACCGATTGCTGTACCGATTGCACCGAAGCCGATAAGTAAAGCTACTGCGATGTACTTAAGACCTAATACTAGTTCCATTTTTTTCTCCAAAGTTTCAATTGTAATTAAAAGTAAAAATTAAAAGTTATAAATTAGTGATTATCTGAACTTGCCATGCTTAGGTATACGATTGTTAGCATCATGAATACGAATGCTTGCAATACGATTACTAAGATATGGAATACAGCCCAAACAAAGTGCAACGGTAGTTGCATTAAGCCAATCGCACCTATAAGGATGAAGATTAGTTCACCTGCATATAAGTTACCGAACAAACGCAGCGCCAGTGAAAATGGCTTAGAAACCAATGCGATAAGTTCTAGTAATAGATTGAATGGGATTAAAAAAATCTGCATAGCTGTATTGTTTGAACTAAACGGGTGAAGTGTTAGCTCTTTAATAAAACCGCCGATACCTTTAATTTTAATTGAGTAACCAATCATTAATATAAACACACCTAGCGCCAGCGCTGCAGTTAAGTTTATATCTGTTGTTGGTACAATTTTCATGTATACGTCGTGTGAGTCCATACCAAAGGCTTGCTCACCTACTAAACCAGCAAATGCAGGTAAGAAGTCAACTGGGATTAAATCCATTAAGTTCATTAAGAATATCCAAACGAATATCGTTAATGCTAATGGTGCAATCAGCTTGCTTTTACCATGGAAAGTATCACGTACGTTGTCGCCAACGAACTCAACTATCATTTCAATGAAACACTGAAATTTACCTGGTACGCCCAATGTTGATTTTTTAGCGGCACTACGGAAGATCCATAAAAAGATAAGACCTAGTCCGATTGACCATGCGAGGGTATCTACATGCCATGTCCAAAAACCACTGTCCGTACATGCTTTATTGAAGGCTAGACCGGCGTCGGTCGAGCACATCTTAGCATTGGTTAAGTGGTGCTGGATATGGCTAGATAGAGTAACTTCTTCTGCAGCCATGTTATATCCCAAAAGTTAATGTTTAAAAAAAACGGGTGCAAACAATCCAGTGAATAAAGCCAGTACATAGATACTAAAAAAGGGCAGTAGAACTACCGGAAAATGCTTTAGTACTAGCGCAAACAATATGATTGTCAGCATAAACTTTAGTGCGTTACCGCGTTTTAACGCGTTATACGCTTGTTCTGCACGACTCGCCCCCATAAATCGGAATGCGTAAAGTGCAAAAACACAGTGAGGAAGTATCGCAACTGCACCACCAGCTAACGCTGACAGACTGGCTTCAACTCCCAAACCAATAAAAATAATTACGGCAGCAAATAATGCTACAACACCCTGAAGACAAATTAGTTTAAATGCGGCAAGCCTATACGGACTTGCTAACTTATTATTCACTTTTTGTTAACCTTAATGGCGTTCAAATCGTTAGGGTGTGAAAACTGGCGAAATTATACTGTATCCTGCCAGTTTTGCAACTTGAGTAGAGTGTTTGTAACACAAATTTGCTACAAATGTCTCTTTTTAGACATGTAATAGATCAATGGTGGGTATTGTCGTGATTAATACGATTCAAAATGCCGTCAAGCTCGTCTAAATTAGTATATGAAATAACCAATTTACCTTTGCCTTTTTTGTTGTAGTTTATCTCTACTTTAGCACCTAGGTTTTCAGCTAATTGTAGTTCTAACTGTTTAACATCTGGGTCTTTTTGGTGTTCTTGTTTGGCGGGTGCTGGCTCTAAAATTGCACGCACTAGCTTTTCAGTTTCTCTTACTGTTAGTGCCTTTGCAACGGCGGTTCGTGCTGCGTCAGACTGCGCTTCGCCTTCAAGTGCTAGTAAACAACGCGCATGGCCCATTTCTATGTCACCATGTTCTAACAGAATTTTTACATCACTATTTAAATTATTTAAACGTAATAAGTTTGTTACGGTGGTTCTTGATTTACCAACTGCATCAGCCACTTGCTGATGTGTTAATTCAAACTCATTTAATAAACGATTAAGCGCAACCGCTTCTTCCATTGCATTTAAATCTTCACGCTGAATATTTTCAATCAGTGCTATAGCAACGGCGGCTTCATCGGGTACATCTTTAATAATACATGGAACTGCGTCTAGTTTTGCAATTTGCGCTGCGCGCCAACGACGTTCACCGGCAATAATTTCATAGCTATTGTGGGCAATAGGGCGCACAACAATAGGTTGAATAATTCCTTGTGAGCGAATAGAGCTGGCGAGTTCTTCGAGTGCCTCTTCAGACATGTCTTTACGAGGTTGGTACTTGCCTGAATGCAAAAACTCAATAGGCAATGTTTGTAACGGGTTATCTGTAGCACTAATTGTGCTTTGGACAACCTCTGTTACGTTTTGTGTGTCTTGTTCCTTGCTGGCGCTCGGTGCAGGCTTAGACGAACTTAAAAGTGCATCGAGTCCTCGGCCTAAACCTCGTTTTTTAGCAGACATGTTATTTTTTTACCTCAAAGTTAGGCGACAACGGACGCTGTTTTTTCTTTTCTGCGCAGCATTTCACCGGCAAGTGCCAAATACGCTTTTGCGCCACTTGATGCTCTGTCGTAGTACATAGCAGGTGCGCCAAAACTTGGCGCCTCAGCTAGACGAACATTTCGTGGGATCACAGTGCGATACACTTTATCACCAAAATGTTGTTTTAATTGTTCTGAAACGTCATTTGCTAGGCGGTTACGCGGATCGTACATAGTGCGTAATATGCCTTCAATTTTTAATTCAGGATTTACTAATTTAGCCAATTGCGTAATGGTATCCATTAATGCTGTTAGGCCTTCCAGTGCATAATATTCACATTGCATTGGTACTAAAATAGAATCTGCAGCGGCCATAGCATTAACAGTTAACATGTTTAATGAAGGCGGGCAGTCTATAAATATAAACTCGTATTGGTCCTGAATTTTTTCAAGTGCATTACGAAGACGCACTTCACGGGCAAATAATTCCATTAGTTTAACTTCGGCAGCGGTTACGTCTCCGTTTGCTGCAATCATATGGTATTCGCCAGATGTTTCTTTAATGATCACGTCTTCAATGGGCTTATCTTCAATAAGTAGGTCGTAAATAGTGGGCACGTCGCCATATTTATCTACACCACTGCCCATAGTGGCATTACCTTGCGGGTCGAGATCAATTAACAGCACTTTACGCTTCGTTGCGGCCATAGACGCAGCGAGATTAACAGCGGTCGTAGTTTTACCTACACCCCCTTTTTGATTTGCTAATGCGATGACTTTTGCCACAGTGTCTCTGATCCCTAGTCTTTAGAAAGAATAATTAAATGTCGTTGTGCATCTAACTCAGGTACTTCTAATGCAATTTTTTTCTCAAACTTTACGCCAGCGGGTAATGACTCTAACTCTTCGCTAGGGTAAACGCCTTTAAGCGCAATAAAATGGCCAGATTGATCAATTAGGTGTGAACACCAATCAACCATATCTTGTAATGATGCAAACGCACGACTGAGTACGCCATCTAATTTAACACTTGGCTGATATTCTTCAACTCTTGACTGTACCGGGGTAACATTACCAAGCCCAAGTTCATGCTTTACGTGCATTAAAAAGCGTACACGTTTACCTAAGCTGTCGAGTAACACAAATTGGGTATCAGGAAGTGCAATAGCTAATACAATACCAGGAAGCCCAGGGCCTGTACCAACATCAATATAATGATGACCGGGTAAATGAGGTGCAACAACAAGGCTATCCATAATATGCTTTACCATCATTTCTTGAGGTAAACGTACTGAGGTTAAGTTATATGCTTTGTTCCACTTATCCAATAGTTCAACGTAACGAACAAGCTGTTGCTGTTGTTTTTCTGTTAGCGCAATATCAGTTTGCGCTAACAATGTAGTTAATTGTTGTTGTAACACTAGGTGCCCTTACCGTTACGCAGATTTGCGTAATAAGCCTTGCTTCTTCAGATACACTAATAATAACGAAATAGCCGCTGGTGTGATACCAGAAATACGCGAAGCCTGACCAATAGTATCCGGACGAGACTCTTCTAGTTTTGCCACTACCTCGTTTGATAAACCTGATACGGTTTTATAATCAAACTCTTTTGGTAAAATTGTTTCTTCATGGCGAAGCTGTTTATTTATCTCATCTTGCTGACGGGCAATGTAACCTGCGTATTTTGTATGGATCTCAACCTGTTCTAAAGCCGCTTTATTTGTAAATTCAGATCCTAAGCCTTCAATAGCCATTAGATCATCATAACGGATCTCTGGGCGGCGTAGTAACTCTTCTAAACTTGCTTCACGCGTTAATGGAGCTTTTAATAAAGCGTTTACTTGATCAACAACAGTATGATCTTTGTGAATCCACGTGTCTTTTATACGTTGTTTTTCTTTTTCGATAATTTCCATTTTTTCGTTAAATGCCTGCCAGCGCTCATCGTTAACTAAACCTAGCTCACGGCCTTTTTCAGTTAGACGAATATCGGCATTATCTTCACGCAACAATAAACGGTATTCAGCACGGCTGGTAAACATACGGTAAGGTTCTTTTGTACCAAGCGTTGCTAAGTCGTCAATTAATACACCAACATATGCTTCGTCACGACGTGGCGTCCACGAATCTTTACCTTGCACTTTAAGTGCCGCGTTCATACCAGCAATTAAGCCCTGGGCTCCTGCTTCTTCGTAACCAGTAGTTCCGTTTATTTGGCCTGCAAAGAATAAGCCTTCAATAAATTTAGTTTCTAGTGATTGTTTTAAATCACGTGGATCAAAGTAATCGTATTCAATAGCATAACCTGGTCGACAAATATGTGCATTTTCAAAACCGGTGATCGATTGCACTATTTCTAATTGCACATCAAACGGTAGACTTGTCGAAATACCATTAGGGTAAAGCTCGTAAGATGTTAAACCCTCTGGCTCTACAAATATTTGGTGTTTGTCTTTATCTGCAAAGCGAACAATTTTATCTTCAATAGATGGGCAGTAACGTGGACCAATGCCTTCAATAACACCTGAGTACATAGGTGAACGATGCAAGTTTTTGCGTATAACATCATGTGTTTTTTCATTTGTGTAAGTGATGTAACACGGTATTTGTTGCGGGTGGTCACTTTGTTTACCTAAAAATGAAAATACAGGTGTAGGGGCATCGCCTGGTTGCTCCTGCATTTTGCTAAAATCAACCGTACGCGCATCAATACGTGGTGGAGTACCTGTTTTTAAACGATCTACTCTAAAAGGCTGTTCACGTAATCGTTGTGCTAAAGCTATTGATGGTGGATCGCCTGCACGTCCGCCTTTGTAATTTTCTAAACCAATATGTATTTGGCCACCTAAAAATGTACCTACGGTAAGTACTACACTAGGTGCACTAAAACGTAACCCCATTTGAGTTACTACGCCGGTTACTCGATCGTTTTCAACAATAAGATCATCACACGACTGCTGAAATATTTTTAAGTTTTCTTGGTTTTGTAATGTGGTTTGAATAGCCGCTTTATACAAAGCGCGATCAGCTTGTGCACGGGTTGCACGAACCGCAGGTCCCTTTGAAGAATTTAAAGTACGAAATTGGATCCCGCCTTTATCAATAGCTTGTGCCATTGCACCGCCAAGCGCGTCGATTTCTTTTACCAAATGACCTTTGCCTATCCCACCAATTGCTGGGTTACAAGACATTTGACCTAGGGTATCCATATTGTGAGTTAGTAGCAGGGTATTCATCCCCATACGGGCAGCTGCCAATGCGGCTTCAGTGCCTGCATGTCCACCACCTACTACGATAACGTCAAAATTTTCATGAAAAATCATTAATGGGATCCTACTTAAATCAAACCGGTAAACTTCAAAAGGGAGCGTATTCTACCTAGAAATGAGCAGAAGATAAATGATTAAACTGTGCTCAGATCTAAGTAAGTGATCTCTAATAATATAAAGGATCTTTTAAAGAGATCTTTTAATACTATTACTACTACTGATCGGGTTTTCTGTTGATAAGCTTTAGATCTTGTTTAAAAACATTAAATTAGATCAGATCTAAAGGTGTTAATATGATCGGATCATCCCACAAATAAGCACTGATCAAAAAGCTACTTTATGCACAGGGGGCGATTAGTTAGATCTTATCCCATGGATAAGCATGCTTTAAAATGCAGTTTATTCAAACTTTATCCACATTATTAATTAAATTATTAGTAAATTGTGAGTAACTTTTATATGAGATTTTACTTGATCTCTTTATTTTAAACCTGTTTGGGTAACCCAAGTGTCTAACCAAGCGAGGGCTGTGTCTTCAGGGAGTGACTCGTCTAATATATTTAATTCTAAGCGTTCAGCCACTTTTATAGCGCCTTTTTTGCTTAGTAGTGCTTCTATATTGCGCCCTGCTAAGTTATATGTGTCGTAGCTGGTATCACCTAATGCAATAACCGAAAACTTTAAATGCTTTAAATCAGTTGATTGCGCTACTTGTTCTACAAAGCTTAAAAGATTATCGGGATAATCACCTGCGCCATAAGTAGATGTACATATTAACCAGAGCGTATTGTGTTGATCTATTTCATTAAATTTTGGCTGATCATGGAGTTGGGTTGTAATACCTTGGTTATTTAGCTCATCGCTTAATTGCTCCGCAACATACTCGGCCGATCCCATTTGGCTGCCCACAATAATATTTACTGAACTCATGATTAGTTATGATCGCATTAGTTTTAATTGCTGCCTATGATAGCCGAGTACAAACTGCAGTAAAGGGTAGAGTGTGGGTTTGGATAACTATTTTTAGGCTAATTTTTAGATCATTGTTTAAAGTTTTTTTAAGTTGTTGATTTATATAGATGTAAAATAATACCTTCAAATGCAACCTTCTGATCAAACTGTTAATAAGATTGGGGGAAGTTCTGTTTAACTTTATGTTCTATGTAACTAAAATTTTGTAAGTTATTGATTTTAAGCTTTTGTAAGTCCAATTATGATGAATGTTTAATATAGAAGTAATGTTGATCATTGTGTGGATATAAAGGGTGTTGATAACCGATTATTTAGATCGAAAATAATTTTAAATAACGATCAATTAAATATGATCTTATTAAATAAATATCAAAATAGTTTTTATAACGGCCGCTTTTTACTAAAAATAGAGCTAATAACGTGTATTTCAGCTAAAAAATTTTGGATTTTTGTCCAAAAAATGGAAATTGTGGATAACTGATCTGACTAAATTTAAAGTTTTTGTGATATTCGATCATGCATTTACATGTTTGAGCTGGTGGATAGCGCGATCAATACACACTTGTGATCGCCTTATTTTTTGATATATAGCCAATTAAGGCTGCAATTTTAGCTAATAAAATATTAAAAACAGTGATTTCAGCTTGTTTTAGGGTTAATTATAGTGGCTTAACTTATTCGTATGTGGGAGATATATCACCTTAAATAGGCGGTTATATCTTGTAAAGTAGGCCATTAATAAGCATTTAAAGATACTAATTTAGAGAAAATAAGAGCCTAAAATAGCACTCAGCTTATCTAAAAAATATCCATATGTTGATATAGAAAGGCTTAATTTAGGCAGTAAAAAAGGGCGTTTTTACGCCCTTAATTTTTAATTATTTAATTGTTTAATTGTTTAATTGTTTAATTGTTAGGTCTTTTATTTACCAATACAGAACGAGCTAAATATTTTTCCAAGTAGATCGTCTGAAGTAAACTCACCGGTTATTTCGTTTAAAAATTGCTGCGTTAGGCGCAGCTCTTCGGCCAAAATTTCACCTGCAACATGCATTTCAAGCTGCGTTTTACCCGTATCTAAATGATAAGCTGCGCTTTCTAAAGCGTCTAAATGACGGCGACGAGCCATAAAGCCACCTTCTGTTGCGCCGTCAAAACCTATACAGGCCTTTAAATGTTCACGAACGAGCTCTATACCTTCAGCGTTTTTAGCACTTAAACTTATGACCGGGTATTGTTGGTTTTCATCTAAACCTACAATATCACCCGACAAATCGGCTTTGTTTCTGATCACTGTAACCCCCATACCTTTTGGTAATTTTGCCATAAATTCTGGCCAAATTTTATGTGGGTCGGTGTCTACAGTATCGGTGCCATCAAGCATAAATAAAACGCGGTCGGCTTGGTTTATTTCATCCCATGCGCGCTCAATGCCTATTTGCTCTACGCGGTCAGGGCTTTCACGAAGACCTGCGGTATCGATAATATGCAGTGGCATGCCATCAATATGAATGTGTTCGCGCAGTACGTCGCGGGTGGTACCTGCTATTTCGGTTACGATTGCTGCCTCTCGGCCTGCTAGGGCATTTAGTAAGCTTGATTTACCCGCGTTAGGACGACCTGCAATCACAACACGCATACCTTCGCGCATTATACTTCCCTGTTTAGCTTGGTCAGTTACGGTGTTTAATTGGTTTATAATTGCGTTTAGATCGCCCGATACTTTGCCATCTGATAAAAAGTCTATTTCTTCATCTGGAAAGTCGATTGCTGCTTCTACGTACATACGAAGATGAATTACTTTTTCAACCAGTGTTTCAATGTGTTTAGAAAACTCACCTTGAAGTGATTGTAAGGCGCTTTTAGCTGCTTGTTCACTAGTGGCATTAATTAGGTCACTAATTGCTTCTGCTTGGGTTAAATCAAGCTTGTCGTTCATAAATGCACGCTCTGAAAACTCACCTGGTTTTGCTAAGCGTACACCTTCTATTTTACTAATTTCTTTAAGTAGCATATCAAGCACAACTGGGCCGCCATGGCCTTGTAACTCAAGTACATCTTCACCAGTAAATGAGTTAGGTCCGGCAAAATAAATGGCAATACCTTGGTCAAGCTGATCGCCATTTAAGTTTTTAAATGGTACATAATCGGCGTATCTCACTCTTGGTATTTTACCAATAACTTGTTCAGCAACGCTTTTGGCAAGGCTGCCAGAAACCCGAATAATACCAACACCACCACGCCCAGGTGCGGTAGCTTGTGCTGCAATTGTGTCTTGATTGATCATGCTATTTAATTTACCAACAATGTGTACGTTATGGCGCTATTGTAACCTATGAAATTACCACTCGCGAATGCTCTGATAAAAAATGGGCAATAAAAAAGGCGACCTAAGTCGCCTTTGTAATAAGTAGGGCTAAGTTAGCCTCTTACTTTTATTCCTTTCTTTTCCATACCGCGATAAATATAAAGCATTTGCGCGATTGAAATAAGGTTAGATACTAACCAATAAAGTACTAAGCCTGATGGGAACCATAAGAAGAATACAGAGAAGATAACCGGCATAAAGGTCATCATTTTTTGCTGCATTGGATCGGTAACCGTCATAGGTTGAAGCTTTTGAGTTATAAACATACTTGCACCAAATAAAATTGGTAATACGTAGTATGGGTCTTGTGCTGATAAATCAGTTAACCAAAGCATAAACTCAGCATGGCGAAGTTCTGTTGATTCTAAAAATACATAAAACAACGCTAAGAAAATAGGCATTTGTAGCAAAATAGGGAAACAACCACCCATTGGGTTTACTTTCTCTTTTTTGTACATTTCCATAGTAGCTTGACCGAATTTTTGACGGTCATCACCATATTTTTCTTTAAGAGCTGCCATTTTTGGTTGAAGGGCACGCATTTTAGCCATTGACGTGTATTGCGCTTTAGTTAGCGGGTACATCAATGATTTAACAATAATAGTGATAGCAATGATTGCTAAACCCCAGTTACCTAAACCGCCAACATTTATATCAAACAAGCCAAAGAATGAACCTTCGCCAGAGTATAAAAACTTCAGTAGTTCAAATAGTGGCTGTGAAATAAACCATAACCAGCCGTAGTCTACAGTTAGGTCTAAGTCAGGGTGAAGCGCTTCTAATACATCAGACTCTTTAGGGCCCATGTAGTAAATAGAAGTAATGGTTTGCTCTGAACCGGCTTGAACATTAACAGGTTCTGCTTTTGTACCAATGATAGCGGCGTTACTGCTTGTAATTAAGCTATAAAGGGTGTTGGTTTGGTCTTGCTTTGGTACCCACGCACTTACAAAGTAATGTTGAATAAATGCAATGTAACCACCTTGCGTGCTTTCATTTAGGTTTTTGTCGGCCATGTCAGAAAAGCTATACTTTTCGTATGGTTCTTCGTCTGTACCGTAAGCTGCACCTAAATAGTTTTGATCAACTAAGCTGCCTTTTTCTTGTACTGTGCGCTTAACTTGTGTGTAAAGCTGCACTTGAATAGGGGCACTGGTTGTATTGTTTACTGTGTATTCTAAGCCAACATCATACTGACCTTTTTTAAATACATACGTTTTAGTAAAGCTAACACCGTTGCTATCTGTAAACTGTAACGGTACGCGTAACTCATCACCTGTTAAGGTATAAGACGTTTGTTCGCTGTGGTAAGTAGGGCGACCGTTTGCAGATGCGTCTGGGCCATTTAAACCAATTAAACCACTTTGTGAAAAGTATTGATTACCCTCAAATTCACCCAGCAGCATGAAAGGTGTTTCTTCGCCTTTCACTTCTTCGTATTGAAGTAAGTCCGATTCAACAATATCACCACCTTTGGTGTCGATTTTAACTTTAAACACGTCTGTTGTTATTTCTATAACAGAACGTTTAGCTAATGTTGTTGAAGCCGGTAAGCCAGAGTCTGACGATGAAGGTATAAAATCATCCGATTCAGTTGAATTTGCTTGTTGCGTTTGTGTTGTGGCACTTGGATCGACTTTTGGCTGGTTATAATCATTATTCCATTCTTGGAATAATAAAAACGACACTAGCATTAGGCCAATGAATAAAAACGTGCGTTGCGATTCCATAACAGCTCTTATTTCTCGTGTTGGTGGTTAATATGGGTTATTTTTTCAGGTACTGGGTCATCACCACCTGAATGTAAAGGATGGCATTTTAATATGCGTTTTAATGCTAACCAACTTCCTTTTATCAATCCATGCAATTTTATTGCTTGAATTGCGTAATGTGAGCAGCTTGGATTAAAACGACAATGCGGACCTAATAGCGGGCTAATCCACTTTTGATAACCGCGGATCAATAACACTAAACATAATGTCGGTAAAGCAACAAGTGGTTTGAGTAACCTCATGATGTTTATGCCCCTAGTTAAATTTAGTGAGATAGATATCATGTATTTAAAGGCTCTATTGGAAATTTTAAATGCATGATTAAAAGGTGAGCTAAAGATACATTAATTAACCCTGTAATTCTATTGCTATTGGGTTTGTTTATTAGATTTAGCTGATTTGTTTGGGCGTTTCTTAAAGGGTGGAGGCTTAGGCGCACCTGGTTTACAGCGTTCGTTGATTTTCCGCCATAACTTGGTCAGTTGCTTGGTTAATTCTTCATTAGACTGCTCGTCAATGCCATTTTTAACCATAAGCACAATATCAATGTTATCGATGTTGTGTTGATTTAAACGAAAACTTTCGCGAGCAAGACGTTTAATACGGTTTCGTTGGCATGCCTTTTTTACACGTTTTTTAGCAACAGTAAGTCCTAACCTAGGTTTTTCTTGGTCATTGGGTTTAGCTAATAGAGTAAAGTAAGGAGTTGCAGCCCGAGCGGGTTCATTAAATATACGAGAGTAATGCGAGGGAGTTAACAGACGTAACTCCCTGCCAAAGCTAAAGTCTTCCACTTATAAATTAAGCAGAAAGAACTTTGCGGCCTTTAGCGCGGCGACGTGCTAATACTTTACGGCCATTTACAGTTGCCATGCGAGCACGGAAACCGTGTGCACGTTTGCGTTTTAAAACGCTAGGTTGAAAAGTTCTTTTCATAACAATCTCATCCGATCGGTTAAAGTTAAAACATCCTATGCAGGTCGCGATCCTGGCACAGGTGCCATTGCGAGCGCGAGATATTATAGATGAAACGACCTAAAGTCAATCATAATTACGCGTTAAGCACCGTGTTTATTAAGCAGGCAGTTAGTGATCGTAAAGCGCGATCTAGTAGGATCATCATAAATAAGAAGTTTTCCACAGCCCTTGTATAAAAAGTGAATAAAAGCGGGGGAAAAGTAAATTGGATCGTAAAATTGGTTCGCGATCTTGGTGTTATTTTGTTATGATCTGTTATCAGGCTAATAATTAAAAATTTAATTAAATCAGGTTGTTAGCTTTTTTTCATGTCGTTATACATAATTTTATAAAAATCAGCCTTTTACTTGTGGATAAAGTGCCTTCATAATACTTGGTCTTGGGCCGCTTATTTGGCTATTTAAACGCAATAAATGCATGGTTTTTAACCATTTTTGATGTGCGGGAATAAAAATTATATCTCTGGGAGTTTAACTGTGTATCTGTCGGTTTGGCAAAGTTGTTTATATGTATTGCAAGATGAATTGCCTTCGCAGCAGTTCAGTATGTGGGTAAGACCACTTCAAGCAGAAAGTACCGAAGATACTCTGACTATTTATGCACCTAATCGCTTTGTGCTTGATTGGGTGAGAGAAAAATACCTTAACCGCATTAACGAACTACTCGTGGAGATTTGTGGTGACGAAGCACCGGAACTTCGTTTTGATGTAGGTAGCAAACCACTTTTAAATACACAGGTTGCACCTGCTACAGAAGCACAGCCTGCACCTAGTATTCAAGCATCAGCAAAGCAACAGCCGCGTGAGCAAAAACCGGTTGTTGAACCCGCACCTAAATCGGGCTATAAATCAAACATTAAAGAAAACTACACCTTTGATAGTTTTGTTGAGGGTAAATCTAACCAATTAGCAAAAGCGGCTGCAACTCAAGTGGCCGATAACCCTGGCTCTGCATTTAACCCTGTATTTATATACGGTGGTACGGGCTTAGGTAAAACGCACTTACTCCATGCTGTAGGTAATGGCATTATGGCAAATAAGCCTGATGCTAAAATTGTGTATATGCATTCAGAGCGTTTTGTACAAGATATGGTTAAAGCACTACAAAATAATGCAATAGAAGAATTTAAACGTTATTACCGTAGTGTTGATGCATTAATGATTGATGACATTCAATTTTTTGCCAATAAAGAACGTTCTCAAGAAGAGTTTTTTCATACCTTTAATGCGTTGCTTGAAGGTAATCAGCAAATTATTTTAACTTCTGACCGTTACCCTAAAGAAATTGAAGGGGTAGAAGACAGGCTTAAGTCTCGTTTTGGTTGGGGATTAACAATTGCTATTGAGCCACCAGAGCTTGAAACACGTGTCGCTATTTTGATGAAAAAGGCGCAGCAGAGTAAAATAAATTTACCTCATGAAGTGGCTTTTTTCATTGCAAAAAAATTACGTTCAAATGTACGTGAACTTGAAGGCGCACTTAACCGTGTAATTGCAAATGCAAACTTCACTGGACGTCCTATTTCTATCGACTTTGTAAAAGAAGCATTGCGTGACTTATTGGCGCTGCAAGATAAGCTCGTCACAATTGATAATATACAGCGTACAGTGGCTGAATATTATCGAATTCGTGTCTCGGATTTACTTTCTAAACGCCGAAGCCGCTCAATAGCAAGGCCACGTCAGGTTGCTATGGCGCTGTCTAAAGAATTAACCAATCACAGTTTACCTGAGATTGGAGACGCGTTTGGTGGTCGTGACCATACAACGGTTTTACATGCGTGTCGTAAAATAAAATCGTTACGTGATGAAAGTCACGAAATTAAAGAAGATTATCAAAATTTAATAAGAACATTGTCATCTTAGGGCTGACTTTTTTATGCAAATAACAATATCAAGACAACAATTTTTAAAGCCATTGGTTCAAGTATCGGGTGCAATTGAGCGTAAGCATACGTTACCAATTTTATCTAACGTTTTGTTAGTAGTAGAAAACGGACAGCTTTCGATGACAGGGACCGACCTTGAAATTGAATTAGTGTCTGGTGTTTTTGTTGGTGATGATATTGCCGATACAAAATTAACTTTACCTGCTAAAAAGTTACTCGATATTTGTAAAAGTCTACCTGAAGGTTCAGACATTACGTTAAGCTTACAAGACCACCAGTTGTTATTAACGAGTGGTAAAAGTCGTTTTTCACTTACAACGTTATCAGCGGCTGACTTCCCCAATTTAGAAGAATGGGATGGTGAAGTTGAATTTCAACTAACGCGTTTAGAGCTTCGTAAATTACTTGAAAGCACGCACTTTTCAATGGCAAACCAAGATGTACGTTATTACTTAAACGGTATGTCGTTTGAAGTTGATAATAGCGATATTAAAACGGTGGCTACCGACGGACACCGCTTGGCGATTGCACAGAAAAAGCTTACTCAATCACTGAATACTCAACGCCAATTAATTATTCCACGTAAAGGTGTGCAAGAGATCATGCGCCTTATGGTTGCCGACGATGAGCTAGTCACTATTCAATTCGGTGCTAACCACATTCGCATTATTGACATTGAGTTTACGTTTACCAGTAAACTAGTTGATGGTCGTTTTCCTGATTACCGTCGTGTACTTCCACGAGGCGGTGATAAAACAATTATTGCTAACCGTGAATGGTTACGAAATGCTTTTCAGCGTGTATCTATTTTATCAAATGAGAAATTTCGTGGTGTACGCTTAAACTTATCAAATGGTTTATTAAAAATTACTGCCAATAACCCAGAGCAAGAACAAGCTGAAGAGGTTGTTGAAGTAAATTATCAAGGTGATGAGTTAGAGATTGGTTTTAATGTTTCATACGTTTTGGATGTATTAAACACATTAAAAACTGAAGATGTACAGTTTACGTTAGCAGACTCAAACAGCAGTGCACTAATAGAAGGTGCTGGTGATGATGAAGCAATGTATGTTGTTATGCCTATGCGTTTATAAGATCACAAACATATAATGAGCTTAAGTCATTTGAGCCTCAAATATTTTCGTAATATTGAGGCGCTGACGCTAGAACCTGTTAATGGCGTAAACATTATATATGGTGAAAATGGCAGCGGAAAAACCAGCCTTTTAGAAGCTATTTATTACCTTTCTCACGGCAAGTCTTTTAGAACACCAAAGCACAAAAGCATTATTGCACACCAGCAAGAGCAATTTGTAATTCATGGCCGAAAGACGGTGCATGATTTATCAATTCCTATTGGTATTAGCAAAACGCGTTTAGGTGAAACAAATTTAAAGATTCAGGGTAAAGCGAGCCGTAAAATATCTGAGCTTGCACAGCTTATGCCTGTTCAAATTATTACGCCTGAAAGTTATTCCTTATTTTTTGGTGGGCCAAAAGAGCGTAGAAAGTTTTTAGACTTAGGTTTGTTCCACGTGGAACATGAGTTTTTTTACTTGTGGCAATCGTTTAATAAAGTATTAAAACAGCGTAATGCTTTACTAAAATCTAAGCCTAAGAATTATTTTGACCAAATTAAGTTTTGGGACAAAGAATTTGTTAGACTGGCTGAAGAAATAAATAAATTAAGATTGGCGTATATAAGTAGGTTTAAACAGCAATTTTTTGATAAAATGTGTTCAGAATTAACGCTTATACGCGATTTAGAAATGACGTTTAATGCAGGCTGGAAAGAGAATGAATCTCTTGCAGATGCGTTAGAGCAAAACTTTGAGCGAGATGCTCGCCAAGGATTTACAAGTAAAGGCCCACATAAGGCCGACTTTAGTTTCAGTGTCGCTGGCAACAGTGTAGAGAATACGTTCTCACGCGGGCAGTTAAAGTTATTATTGTATGCGTTAAAAGTAACGCAAAATAGCTTAATTGAGTCAGAGACCGATAAGCAATCTATATTGCTAATAGATGATTTACCCTCAGAGTTAGGCGAAGATACAAAAGAGAAAGTTGGACAACTATTGTCTCACTGCAGTTCTCAAATATTTATCTCTTCAATTTTATCTGAGAGTATTTCTGCTGTGGTGGAACCCATGCAACGAGAACTAAAAATGTTCCACGTGAAACATGGCAACCTAATAACAAGATAAGTGGGATTAACCATGTCTGAGAATTATGACTCGTCGAGTATTAAAGTACTTAAAGGATTAGACGCAGTAAGAAAGCGTCCTGGGATGTATATAGGGGACACCGATGATGGCACAGGCTTACACCACATGGTGTTTGAGGTCGTTGATAACTCAATAGACGAAGCCCTTGCTGGTCATTGTGATGATATTTTTGTAACGATTCACTTAGATGGCTCTGTATCGGTTAGAGATAATGGCCGTGGTATCCCAGTGTCTATCCATGAAGAAGAAGGCGTTTCTGCTGCCGAAGTAATCATGACGGTACTTCATGCTGGTGGTAAGTTTGATGATAACTCTTATAAAGTATCAGGCGGCTTGCATGGTGTGGGTGTTTCGGTTGTAAACGCACTTTCAGAAAAATTAAAACTAACCGTGCGTCGAGAAGGTAAACTTCATGAGCAGTTTTACACTATGGGTGTGCCAGATGCGCCACTTGCTGTTATTGGAGATTCTGAAACAACGGGTACGGAACTACGTTTTTGGCCAAGTGCAGAAACATTCACTAATTTAGATTTTCATTACGATATTTTAGCAAAACGCCTACGTGAACTGTCGTTCCTTAACTCGGGCGTTAGTATCATTTTAAATGATGAGCGTGAAGAAAATAAAAGCGACCACTTTAAATACGAAGGTGGTATTCAGGCATTTGTTGAATACATTAACCGTAACAAAACACCTATTCATAAAGGCGTTTTCCACTTTACACATGAGCGTGTAGAAGACGGAATTAGCGTTGAAGTATCAATGCAATGGAATGACGCATACCAAGAAAACATTTACTGTTTTACAAATAACATTCCACAACGTGATGGTGGTACTCACTTAGCCGGTTTTAGATCTGCGTTAACACGTACACTTAATAACTTTATGGAAAAAGAAGGCTTTAACAAGAAAGCAAAAACAACCAGTAACGCAACCGGTGACGATGCGCGTGAAGGTTTGACTGCTGTAATTAGTGTTAAAGTTCCTGATCCTAAGTTCTCTTCGCAAACAAAAGATAAGCTAGTATCTAGCGAAGTAAAGTCTGCCGTAGAACAAGCAATGGCTGAGAAGTTCACTGAGTTTTTATTAGAAAACCCAGTAGATGCAAAAATTGTTGTTGGGAAAATTATAGATGCATCACGTGCGCGTGAAGCGGCACGTAAAGCGCGTGAAATGACACGTCGTAAAGGCGCAATGGATCTTGCCGGTTTACCGGGTAAATTAGCCGATTGTCAGGAAAAAGATCCTGCACAATCAGAACTTTACATAGTGGAAGGGGACTCTGCTGGCGGTTCAGCCAAGCAGGGTCGTAACCGTAAGAATCAGGCGATTCTTCCGCTTAAAGGTAAAATTCTAAACGTAGAAAAAGCACGTTTTGATAAAATGCTGTCTTCACAAGAAGTTGCAACACTAATTACTGCATTAGGTTGTGGTATTGGCCGTGACGAATATAACCCTGAAAAACTACGTTATCACCGTATTATCATCATGACCGATGCGGACGTAGATGGTTCTCATATTCGTACTTTATTGCTTACATTCTTCTATCGTCAAATGCCGGAAATTGTAGAGCGCGGATATATATATATTGCTCAACCACCACTTTATAAAGTGAAAAAAGGTAAGCAAGAGCGCTATATTAAAGATGACCCAGCACTTGTTGAGTACTTAACATCGCTTGCACTTAATAATGCAGCTTTATACACAAGTGCCGATGCATCTGCGCTTGAAGGTGAAGCATTAGAGAAAATAGTTCACGATTACCAAAATACAGTTAAAGTAATCGAGCGCTTAAAACGTAAATACCCTAACACGGTAATGGAACGTTTAATCTACCAAAGCGAATTAACAAAAGAAGACCTTGCAGACGAAGCTAAAGTAATTGCGTGGACAAAAGAGCTTGTTGACGATTTAGTTGACCGTGACGAAGATGCAACTATTTTCAACGCTGCAACTCAGTATGATGCAGAGCGTAACTTGTATTATCCTGTTGTGAATATTCGTCAACACGGTGTAGATAAGTCTCACGTACTAAGCTACGACTTCATCACATCGCGTGACTACCAACGTATTGCTGTGACTGGTGTTAACATTGCAAACATCATTACAGAAGGTGCTTATATTCAACGCGGTGAGAAAACAAAACCTGTTGATAACTTTGTGGATGCTTTGGAGTGGTTGATCACTGAATCTAAGCGCGGGATCTATATCCAACGCTACAAAGGGTTGGGTGAGATGAACCCAGATCAACTTTGGGAAACTACCATGGATCCAGGCGCACGCCGTATGTTACAAGTAACCATTGAAGATGCTGTAGGCGCGGATCAGTTATTTGCTACGCTTATGGGCGATCAGGTAGAGCCACGTCGTGACTTTATTGAAACTAACGCACTACGCGTAGTTAACTTAGACGTGTAAAAACATATTTAGATAATAAAAAGGAGCCTAAGGGCTCCTTTTTTATTTTCTACAAATACACAAACTGCTTAAAACCTGAGTGTACACACGGTATACTAAGGATAATTTTCACGCTACTTCTTAGATAGTAAAAAGCCAAATATGCAAAAATACGACGTAAAAACCTTCCAAGGTTTGATCCTGGCTTTACAGGATTATTGGGCACAGCAAGGCTGTGTCATTATTCAACCACTTGATATGGAAGTGGGCGCTGGGACATTTCACCCGCAAACATTTTTGAAATCAATTGGCCCTGAGCCAATGTCTAGCGCATACGTACAACCGTGTCGCCGTCCTACGGATGGCCGCTATGGTGAAAACCCAAACCGCTTACAACATTACTACCAATTTCAGGTAGTCTTAAAGCCATCACCAGATAACATTCAAGAGCTTTACTTAGGCTCACTAGAAGCAATGGGTATTGATACCCTAACTCACGAAGTACGCTTTGTAGAAGATAACTGGGAATCACCAACGCTTGGCGCATGGGGCTTAGGGTGGGAAATTTGGTTAAACGGTATGGAGGTAACGCAATTTACCTACTTCCAACAAGTAGGCGGATTAGAGTGCTCACCAGTAACAGGTGAAATTACTTACGGCCTAGAGCGTTTAGCGATGTATATTCAAGGCGTAGATAGCATTTACGACCTAGTATGGGCAGACGGTCCACTAGGGCGTGTAACTTACGGCGATGTATTTCATCAAAATGAAGTAGAGCAATCTACTTACAACTTTGAACATGCAAACGTAGAAGACTTGTTTGCGCAGTTTGATAAGTGTGAAGCTGAGAGCCAAAAGTTAATAGAAGCAAATTTACCACTTCCTGCCTACGAGCAAGTGATGAAAGCATCGCATGCATTTAACCTATTAGACGCGCGCCATGCTATATCGGTTACAGAACGTCAGCGTTATATTTTACGTGTTCGTGCGTTATCAAAAGCGTGTGCACAAAGTTATTACGATGCACGCGAAGCGCTTGATTTCCCGCTGTGTAAGGATAAGTAAGCATGACAGCACAAAATTTATTAGTAGAAATTGGCACTGAAGAGTTACCACCAAAGTCGTTGCGTAAACTTGCCGAGGCATTTGCTGCAAATTTAACTCAAGAGTTAGAATCGCTAGAATTAGCACATCAAGGCGTAAGCTGGTATGCATCGCCTCGTCGTTTAGGTTTACAAGTTAAAGCACTTGAAGCTAAACAACAGGACAAAGAAGTTGAAAAGCGCGGCCCAGCAACTAAAGCAGCATTTGATAGTGAAGGTAACCCTACAAAAGCAGCAATGGGTTGGGCACGCGGTTGTGGTATTGAGGTAAGTGAAGCACAAACACTTGAAACGGATAAAGGCGCATGGTTATTGCACATTGCTAAAGTAGCAGGGCAAGAAACTAAAACGCTAATGGCAGATGCTATCGCAAAAGCGTTAAGTAAATTACCAATACCAAAGCCAATGCGCTGGGGTGCGAATAAAACACAATTTATTCGCCCAGTTCATACCGTCACTATTTTATTTGGTAGCGAATTGCTAGAAGGTGAGATTCTTGGTAAGCAAGTAAGTAACCAACTTCAAGGTCACCGTTTTCATCACCCAGAAAAAATTAGCATTAACCATGCTGATGAGGTTTTTGATGTACTTAAATCGGCTTACGTTATTGCTGATTACGAACAACGTAAAGCGCAAATACGTGCACAAATAGAAGAAGCTGCAAGCGCAGTTAACGCTGTTGTTGCAATGGATGAAGATTTACTAGAAGAAGTAACATCACTGGTAGAGTGGCCAGTTACTTTAACGGCAACATTTGAAGAAGCATTTTTAGATGTACCAGCCGAAGCGCTAATTTACACTATGAAGGACGATCAAAAATACTTCCCGTTATTAGATCAAAACGGCAAGCTTTTAAATAAGTTTTTGTTTGTATCTAACATCGAGAGTAAAGATCCAAGCGTAGTAATTTCTGGTAACGAAAAAGTTGTACGCCCACGTTTGGCTGATGCACAGTTCTTCTTTGAGACCGACAAAAAGAAAACATTAGAAAGCCGTTTAGAATCGCTTGATACCGTTTTATTCCAAAAGCAGTTAGGTACGCTTAAAGATAAGTCTGAGCGTATTAGCGAAATTGCAGGGTATATTGCTGAGCAATTAGGCGCAGATAAAGACTTAGCGAAACGTGCAGGCCTATTAAGTAAAACAGACTTAATGACCGAAATGGTAATGGAATTTACCGATGTACAAGGTGTAATGGGAATGCATTACGCTCGCTTTGACGGTGAAGCAGAAGATGTAGCGCTTGCACAAAACGAGCAATACATGCCACGCTTTGCAGGCGACAACTTACCTACAAACCTAATTAGTTGTGCAGTAGCCATTGCAGATAAGTTTGATACGCTGGTGGGTATTTTTGGTATAGGCCAAGCACCAAAAGGCGATAAAGACCCATTTGCACTTCGTCGTGCTGCTATTGGTGCACTGCGTATTATGGTAGAAAAAGAGTTACCTCTTGATATTTTAGACCTAGTAGCAAAAGCACAAACATTGTTTGGCGATAAGCTAACTAATCTAAATGTATCAACCGACGTATTTGAATTTATGCTAGGGCGTTTCCGTGCATGGTATCAAGACGAAGGTATTGAAGTAGATGTTATTCAAGCTGTGTTAGCACGTCGTCCAACTAAACCAGTTGATTTTGACCGTCGTGTTAAAGCAGTGAGCCACTTCCGTACTTTAGACGCAGCAGAAGCCCTTGCAGCCGCAAATAAACGCGTAAGTAACATTCTTGCTAAAAACGATATCACAAGCCAAGGCAATGTTGATGAGAGCTTATTAAGCGACGACGCTGAAAAAGTATTAGCATCACAAGTGGCAAAATTTGCAACTGAGCTTGCACCACTTTATGCCGATGGAAACTACCAAGAAGCGCTTAGCCAATTGGCAGGCATTCGTGAAAGTGTTGATAACTTTTTTGACAACGTAATGGTTATGGCCGACGATGAAGCTGTTAAGCAAAATCGCCTTGCGCTATTAAGTCAGTTAAGTAGTTTATTTTTGGATATTGCAGATATTTCTGTTTTACAAAAATAACAACCATTAGCAATTTAAAAAGCCAGCATAACGCTGGCTTTTTAGTTTTAATACCTACCTAACTTAATTAAGCTAATAGGTATAATGAATAGGATAAAAATTGATGATTTTAATAAAAAAAATAATACCACTCGCTATTGCTGGGTTACTCAGTGCATGTTCAAGCCAAATATCAATTAACGATGTATTGCCACAAAAAGAACTCGACCGCACCATGTACCTGCGAGGCGATTTTACTTTATGGGACGCAGAGCCACAGTATCAATTTAACTTAGTGGGCCCAGCACTGTATCAAGCACAGGTAAAATTTAGCACACCAGGTAAAGTGTACGAATTCAAAATTGCCGATGCCGATTTTAGTGAAGGCTTTAACTGTGGTTACAGCGACTCATACCCACAAGGTCAAAGTTTAACACTTGGGCAAGCTGCAACGGCAGACTGTAATACTATTTATAATTACTTTAGTTACACACCTGCGATAAAAGGCACATACATAGTAAGCATTGATTTTAGTGACTATGAAGAGCCAAAAGTGACTATTACTAAGAAATAGCAGAATGTTTATAGTTGTCAGTTTTTAGCGTAAAGAGAAGTAAAAAAACCGTACTTGATTTAACGAGCACGGTTTCTATTTTAAAACTGAGAACTGAGAACTGAGAACTGAGAACTTTACAACCCTTTCTTCACCACATATCTATACGGTGCTTCATCGGCATCTTTAGCCACCAGCGTGTGATCCATAAATACACAAAAGCTTGGAATATCACGGGTGGTTGATGGGTCATCAGCGGTTATTAACAGTGTTTCACCGTCGTTCATTTTACGAATAGCAGCACGTACCATCATTACAGGCTCGGGGCAGCGAAGGCCAATGGCATCTAATTGGTGATCGGGGTTATCAAAATTCATAGTACGTATGCCTGTAAATAGTTTTCAAATCTGTGACTTTACAAGTAGTCAGATTTTTTGTTGCGCCAAAGTTTAGCGTAATTTTAAGTATAAATTAACTAATTTACTTAGATCTGGATCAGTTTTAATTTAAGTGTATTTATATCAACGCCAAATTATAAACCCGATCACAACAACACAAAACTAAATTGCGTTAGTATAGCGCCTTAAAATTTGGCAAATAAAAAAGGCGAACTAACTTTCGTCAGTGCGCCTTTTTACTCACCAAGATGGTTTACGTGTTAAGAGTATTAGTCTTGAACACGCTCAAATACAGTTGCGATACCTTGGCCTAAACCAATACACATTGTCGCTAAACCGTACTTAGCATTTTTGTCTTCCATTAAGTGAATTAGCGAGGTGCTAATACGCGAACCAGAACAACCCAGAGGGTGACCCAGTGCAATAGCGCCGCCATTCAAGTTAACTTTTTCGTCAACCACATCAGCTAAACCTAAGTCTTTAAGTACTGGTAGTGATTGCGCAGCAAAGGCTTCATTAAGCTCAGCTACGTCGATGTCATCAATAGTGATACCAGCTTGGGCAAGTGCTTTTTTACTTGCTGGTACTGGGCCGTAACCCATGATTGATGGATCGCAACCGGCAACCGCCATTGCTTTAATGCGCGCACGAATTGGTAAACCTAGCTCTTTTGCTTTTTCTTCGCTCATTACTAACATGGCTGATGCGCCGTCAGAAAGTGCTGAAGACGTACCCGCTGTAACAGAACCCGAAGCTGGGTTAAATACTGGGCGAAGCTGAGATAAACCTTCAACTGTTGTTTCAGGACGAATTACTTCATCATCTTCAACTAAAATTAAAGAACCATCTGCTGCATGACCTTCCATTGCTAAAATTTCGCGGCGGAAACGGCCTTCAACTGTTGCAGCATGTGCACGTTGGTGCGAACGGTATGCAAATTCATCTTGCTGCTGACGGCTAATACCGTGAATAGTAGCAAGGTATTCTGCTGTTAAACCCATAGAGCCAGACGCTTGTGCAATTGAAGTTGCTAAGCCTGGGTGAAAGTCGTTACCGTGAGTCATAGGAACGTGGCCCATGTGCTCAACACCACCAATTAGGTAAGTGTCGCCTGCGCCCGTCATAATGGCGCGTGCTGCGTCGTGCAATGCTTGCATTGACGAACCACATAAGCGGTTAACTGTGGTTGCTGGTACTGAGTGTGGAATACCCGCAAGTAGTGATGCGTTACGTGCAACGTTAAAGCCTTGCTCTAATGTTTGCTGTACACAACCCCAATAAATGTCGTCGATTGATGCTGGATCAACCGCTGGGTTGCGTTTTAGTAAGCCCTTCATTAAATGAGCGCTTAAGTCTTCCGCACGCTTGTTTTTAAATACGCCGCCTTTTGAGCGACCCATTGGTGTGCGGATACAATCTACAATTACTGGATTATTCATGATATTAACCTTCCACCTTATAGAAAACACGGCCTTCTTCAGCCCATTTGCGAGTTTGCTCTGATACTTGGTAAATCGCACCTAGGTGAGCGTATTTGTCTGCTGCTGCAACAAAGTTAGCTAAACCAGTTTGATCTAAGTAACGGAACGCGCCGCCTCTAAATGGAGGGAAACCAACGCCGTAAACAAGTGCCATGTCAGCTTCTTGTGGAGAAGCAACAATGCCTTCTTGTAAACAAAGAAGTACTTCGTTGATCATTGGAATCATACAACGGTCAATGATTTCTTGCTTATCGAATTCTTTCGGTGCATCAGTAATTGGCGCTAGTAGCTCAACGGCTGTTGCATCGCTTGATTTTTTAAGACGACCACGACGGTCTGTTTCGTACTTGTAAAAACCTGCTTTGTTCTTTTGACCAAAACGTTTTTCGTTAGCAAAAACAGTTACCGGATCTTTTTCTGCACGTTCCATACGCTCAGGGAAACCGTCAGCCATTACGCCAGTACAATGATAAGCCGTATCAATACCTACAACATCAAGTAGGTAAGCCGGACCCATAGGCCAGCCAAATACGTTTTCCATTACTTTATCTACTTTTGCAAAGTTAGCGCCTTCAACAACTAATTTGCTAAAGCCTGCAAAGTAAGGGAATAAAACACGGTTTACAAAAAAGCCTGGGCAATCGTTTACAACAATAGGAGACTTGCCAAGTTTAAGGGCGTAATCAACGACTGCGTTAATTGTTTTGTCTGACGTTTTTGCACCACGGATAATTTCTACTAATGGCATTTTTGGCACTGGGTTGAAAAAGTGCATACCACAGAAGTTTTCTGGTTTATCAAGTGCTTCAGCAAGTAGGTCAATACAGATAGTCGACGTATTTGATGTAAGTACAGTGCCTTCTGGCATGTTCTTTTCAAGGTCTGCTAATACTGCTTGCTTAACTTTAGGGTTTTCTACAACGGCTTCAACAATAATGTTAGCGTCTTGTAGGTCTGCATCGTTAAGTGTTGGCTTAATTTTGCTTAGTGTTGCCAACATTTTTTCCATTGGCATGTGGCCACGCTTAACTTTTGCACCTAATAATTTAGACGCTTCACCCATACCTAAATCAAGCGCATCTTGTTGGATGTCTTTCATTATGATTGGTGTGCCTTTATAAGCAGACTGATATGCAATACCGCCGCCCATAATACCCGCGCCTAATACTGCAGCTTGTTTGATTTCTACATCGCTGTGCTTAGCAAGTTTGCGTGCTTTACCTTTGATGAACTGGTCATTTAAGAAAATGCCCGTTTGCGCTGCAGCTTCGTTGGTACGCGCAAGTTTTGCAAAGTTAGCATTTTCGATTGCCATTGCTTCATCGCGAGTACAGTTTGCCGCTGCTTTAATAGTACGCACTGCCATAACCGGAGCAGGATAGTGGCCTTTGGTTTTACCCATTACCATACCTTCTGCCATAGCAAAGCTCATACCTTGCTCAACACGGTTTAATTTAAGTGGCTGTAGTTTTGCGTTGCGTTTTGCTTGCCAATCTAGCTTGCCTGCAATCGCTAACTCAAGTGTTGCTACACTTGACTCTAAAAGTTTGTCAGCACTAACTACTGCGTCAAACGCACCTACTTTAAGGGCGTCAGCTGCGCGGTTTTCAGCGCCAGAGGTGATCCACATCATGGCGTTATCTGCGCCAATGATACGTGGTAAGCGCACTGTGCCACCAAAACCAGGCATTATGCCAAGTTTAACTTCTGGTAGGCCCATTTTAGCGCTTTCGCTTGCAACACGATAATCGGTAGCAAGTGCCCACTCACATCCGCCGCCAAGTGCTAAGCCGTTTACAACGCTTAGAGTTGGGAATGGAAGATCTTCAATTGCATCAAAAACGTCAGTTGCGTTTTTGATCCACACGACTAAATCTTCTTCAGGTTTAGTAAATGTAGGTAAAAATTCGAAGATGTCGGCGCCAATAATAAAGTGGTCTTTATCACTGGTAAAAACCATGCCTTTGATATCAGAATTAGCAGCTAATTCTTTTAATGCTGCTGCACAATCTGAAAGAGTTTTTTGAGATAATGTGTTTACAGAACCTGCAACACAAAACTTAAACTCGGCGATGTTTTCCTTTAGGAAGCTAACTTCAAAGGAATCGCTTTTATATAACATTTTATTCTCCCTAGTTGACGAACTAAGACTGGTACGATGAGTTTGCATTTCAATCAGTGTGCTTGCTTTGAGTAGAAAATGCAACGAAAAATTTAACTCGGTTACAAACGACTGGTTAAAATATAGCTGGTTTGGTGCTAAGGTGGTGAAAAAGCTTTTATTCACTACTTTAATTTTTTATTAAAGGACATTATGAAAAAACAATTATTTAGTTTTGCGGCAGCTGCTTTTATTTTTCCTCTTTATTCTGCCGAGGCTAGCATCGATAACGACGCATTTTTAGATGCTGAAAAAAAAGTACGCAACGCAAGTTACCGCGAGTTTAAAAACGTAGTTAATAACCTAAACCACCCACTAAAACCGTATGTAGAAAAAACATACTGGCAACGAAACCCGAGCATAAAATATCAAGCAGAAATAGAAGATTACTTAAATATATATCAGCATACGCCACTTGAATGGCCCGTTCGTAAAGTATGGCTGGAGTATCTTGAAAAAAATAATAGAAAAGCGGCGTATATTCGTAATTACCGCGACACGAGCAACGCTGAATACACCTGTACATATTTGGGTTATCAATTAGATTTAGGCGCCCCAGAAAAAGCCATTTTAAATCAGGTGACGGATTTATGGACGGTGGGAAAGTCACAACCTAAGGAGTGCGATTCGTTATTCTCGTACTGGCGCAAAAAAGGCTATATGAATGCCGATACTGTATGGCAACGAATTACACTTGCCGCGCAAGGCGGAACGCAAAGCCTACTACCTTATTTAAAAACACTTTTACCAAAAAATGAGCGTTACCTTGCTGACTTATATTTAAAAGTTCGCCGCGACCCAAGCGCTGCGGCGGGGTTATATCGCTATAAAAATAAATCGCCTAAAGAGGGTGAAATTGCACTTTATGGTGTTAAGCGTCTAATTTGGCGCGACAAAGAACTAGCGCTGCGCGCATGGGAAAAAATAGAGCGTATGTTTAACTACAGCGATAAAGAAAAGGCAGATTTATACTACACCTTTGCTTTATCACTTGCTTCTAGCGGGCATAAGCAAGCCAGTTTTTGGTTAAACAAAGTGCCAAAAGAGCGCCAAGACAACAAATTAATGCAATGGCAGCTTGGTAACATGCTTAAAACCCAAGATTGGGCAGGTATTGCTGCGTTTTTTACAGGCAAAGAAAATCTTAGCTTAGGTCAGCAATATTGGCTTGCGTATAGTTATGCAGAACGCGGTGACGATCAAACAGCTAAAAAAATGTGGCAAAGTATTGCGACTAACCGAGACTACTACGGTTTTTTAGCCGCTGCGCGTTTAGGTTTGCCGATTGATCTAAATAATCAACCAAAAGTGGTTAGTGAGCAATTAATTGCAAAGGTGAGTAATGCCCCTGGTTTTAAACGTTCAAAAGCATTATATGAGTTAGATCGTGTTACTTCAGCGAGACGTGAATGGAATTACTTAACAAACACTTCAAATGAAGAAGAAAAGCTTGCAGCCTCTGTTTTATCTACCAATTTGGGGTGGCACGACAGCACGATATTCACACTCGCTAAAATAAAAGCCTGGGATAATGTTGAACAACGTTTTCCATTTGCTTTTCAAGACATATTTGAGCGCTACAGCAAGCGTAATAAAATAGATGTAGCTTGGAGTATTGCTATTGCAAGGCGTGAAAGCTCATTTGCTCCTGACGCGCGATCAAGTGCTAATGCACGAGGTTTAATGCAATTGCTGCCAAGTACCGCTAAGTATGTAAATAAAGGCAGTGTGTCTAATAGTCGATTATATCAACCTAAAACAAATATTAGGTTAGGTACCAGTTATTTACGTTACTTGAAAAAGAAAAACCATGGTAACGAAATACTTGCTACAGCATCTTATAACGCAGGCTACCATCGTATAAAACGTTGGGTGCCTGATGATGCAATGCCAGCAGAGTTATGGATAGAGCTTATTCCGTATAGAGAAACACGCGATTATGTCAAAAATGTATTTGCTTACAGGCAGGTATATCATACTCGTATGGGCCGAGAGGGTAATTTACTGGCTCCTATACTGGAAATGAAAATAGGCGGTTAGTAAACATAAGTTTAAATAAGGGGGATTGTGCTCACAGTGGGCCATCCCCCTTTTTTGAGCGTAATAGCTATAAGTGGTAGACTCAAAGCAAGTTAAATTTAACAGATGGATTAACAATGGATAAATTAGCCGTTTTATACGCCGAACATATTGCAACACTGCAGCAGCGTACTCGTACAATTTGCGAAAGCGAAGGGTTAGAAGGATTAGTTATTCACTCTGGCCAAGCAAAGCGCCAATTTTTAGACGACATGTATTACCCGTTTAAAGTTAATCCTCACTTTAAAGCTTGGTTACCTGTTATTGATAATCCACATTGCTGGATTGTTGTTAATGGTAGCGACAAACCTAAGCTTATTTTTTATCGTCCTGTTGATTTTTGGCATAAAGTACCTGACGAACCACGTGATTTTTGGGCTGAGTATTTTGATATAGAACTATTGTTACAACCCGATCAGGTTGAAAAGCTACTTCCTTATGACAAAGCAAAGTACGCTTACATGGGCGAATACATAGAAGTAGCTCAAGCACTTGGCTTTAGCATAATGAACCCAGAGCCCGTGCTTAACTATTTACACTTTAATAGAGCATACAAAACGCAGTATGAACTTGAGTGTTTACGTAATGCTAACCGCATAGCGGTTGATGGCCATAAAGCTGCACGCGACACTTTTTTTAATGGTGGTAGTGAGTTTGATATTCAACAAGCGTACCTTATGGCTACACGCCAAAGCGAAAACGAAATGCCGTATGGCAATATAGTGGCGCTTAACGAAAACTGCGCTATTTTGCATTACACTCATTTTGAGCCAAACGCACCGCAAACGCATAACTCATTTTTAATTGATGCTGGCGCAAACTTTAACGGCTACGCCGCAGATATAACGCGTACTTATGACTTCAAAAAGCAGGGTGAATTTGCTGAGCTAGTTAATACAATGACGACGACGCAAATCGAATTAGGCAAAGGATTAAAGCCAGGTATGCTTTACGGCGACTTACATGTTGAGTGTCATAACCGCATAGCGCAAATTCTTAGCGACTTTAATATAGTTAACTTACCGGCTGCAGATATTGTAGAGCGTAAAATTACCTCTACTTTCTTTCCGCATGGTTTAGGGCATCACCTTGGTTTACAAGTACACGACGTGGGCGGCTTTATGAGTGACGATAAAGGTACACATCAAGCATCTCCAGAAGGACACCCATTTTTACGTTGTACACGTATGATAGAGAAAAATCAGGTGTTTACTATTGAACCTGGTTTGTACTTTATTGATTCGTTGTTAGGTGATTTAGCGCAAACCGACAACAAGCAATACATCAACTGGGATAAGGTTGAAGCGTTTAAACCTTATGGCGGTATTCGTATTGAAGATAACATTATTGTGCACGATGATAGTTTAGAAAATATGACGCGCGACTTACACTTAGATTAAGTGATAAGTTAGCAAGAGAAGGGGCCTAATGGCCCCATTTTTTTGGTTAAGTAAAATATGTCAGAATATAAATACCCAGCCGGTGCTGTGTTTCACCAAGAAGAAATTAAAAAAAGCACGTTTATTGTGCATATTGCACACACTCCAGATTTAGCCGCAGCTAAAGCTTTTATTAAAAGTATTGAAGATAAATACAGCGATGCTCGGCATAATTGTTGGGCCCATGTGGCAGGTAACCCCGGTGGCAGCCACGTGTATGGTTTTTCAGATGATGGTGAGCCAAATGGTACGGCCGGTAAACCAATGTTAAATGTGCTGGTGGGATCAGGGCTAGGTGAAGTTACTGCCGTGGTGACCCGGTATTTTGGAGGGATTAAACTTGGAACTGGCGGGTTAGTGCGTGCTTATGGTGGATCGTTAAATAATGCATTAGCCAAATTAGACACCGTACTTAAAGTTCCAAGTGTTGAGCTACTTGGCAGCAGTGAATACAGCATGCAAGGCGCAATTGAGCAGCTACTTAAAACGCACTACCAAGTGCTAAACATTGAAAAGCAATTTACTGCTAATATTGATTGGGTGATCACCATTGATAGCCGCCAAGCACAGCAAGCAATTAAAGATATTTTTGATTTAAGTCACGGCGCAGTTGAGTTAACCATTAAAGAGTAATAACCTACACAAGTTGCATGTAATGCATATTCATTCTATTTAACCAGGCTAATGCAGTTGAGCCTGAATTTACTAATAATAAAAGCGATTAGCTAAATGCAATTTCGTACCATCATAAAAATTCTTGGGCAACTTGTTGCGCTGTTTAGTATTACCATGGTGCCACCTGCTGTGGTGTCTTTAATTTATAAAGATGGTGGTGGTGTTCCTTTTGTTTTAGCGTTTATTTTCAGTATTATTATTGGCTTAATAGCGTATTACCCAAACCGACATGAAAACGGGGATTTGAAAGCCCGCGAAGGCTTTTTAATTGTGGTTTTGTTTTGGTTGGTACTGGGGGCATTCGCATCCTTGCCTCTTATCTTTTTACAAGAGCCTAATTTATCCCTTGCTGATGCGGTGTTTGAAGCCTTTTCGGGTTTAACAACGACAGGAGCTACGGTGCTGACGGGGATTGAATATTTACCCAAGTCAGTGCTGTTTTATCGCCAGCAATTACAGTGGTTTGGCGGTATGGGGATCATTGTATTAGCTGTTGCAATATTGCCCATGCTAGGTGTTGGTGGAATGCAGTTGTATCGTGCTGAAATCCCCGGCCCAGTAAAAGACTCAAAAATGACCCCTCGCATAGCCGATACCGCAAAGCATCTTTGGTATATTTATGTGTCGTTAACCATTGCCTGTATGTTGGCGTATTGGGCGGCAGGAATGGACTGGTTTGATGCCATTTGTCATGCATTTTCTACCGTCGCCATTGGTGGGTTTTCGACTTATGATGCTTCTATGGGCCATTTCGACAGCCCGGTTATTAACTTTATTTGTGTATTCTTTTTAATCATTGCCGCTATTAACTTCTCCTTGCACTATGCGGCGGTGGCAAGCCGGAATGTGCAGGTCTACATTCGCGACCCCGAGTTTAAAGTATTTTTATGCATTCAATTAGCGCTGGTGGTTATTTGTTTCACTGTGTTGTCGTCGAACGAGATATACGCCAATGGTGATGAAACCCTTGACCAAGCACTATTTCAAGCGGTATCAATGAGTACAACGGCGGGTTTTGCTACCGATAACTTTTCAACATGGCCGCTGTTTTTACCTATTTTATTAATATTTTCGAGCTTTATTGGTGGCTGTGCAGGGTCTACCGGGGGCGGTATGAAAGTGGTACGCGTGTTTTTACTTTACCTGCAAGGCGTACGTGAGCTAAACCGCTTAGTACATCCTCGTGCTATTTATTCAATCAAACTTGGCCGTAAAGCATTGCCTGATAAGGTTGTAGAGGCTGTGTGGGGGTTCTTCTCTGCCTATGCCTTAGTATTTATTATTATTATGCTGGCGCTTATGGGTACGGGAATGGATAATATAACGGCGTTTTCGGCTACGGCGGCGTGTTTAAATAACTTAGGCCCAGGGTTGGGTGATGTTGCCTCGCATTATGGTGCAATAACCGACGGCGCTAAATGGTTGCTGACTATTGCAATGGTATTTGGCCGACTAGAAATTTTTACTTTGCTTGTGTTATTTACGCCTACGTTTTGGCGCGGATAAAACACAACGTTTTACTACTATGTTTATGGAATGGATATGCCAGCAACGCATGCAGACAAATTAAATAATATACCGGTTGGTAGTTTAGTTGACTTAGAAATATTAACACCCACTAGCAGTAAGCGCGTGAAAACAGAAATGGTAGGCTTGCTTGATGAAAAGTTTATTATTTTAAACTTTCCTACAGCTAAACGTTTACCGGGCGCAAATGATTACTTACGAGATGGCGTCACCGTCGTTGTAAGAGCATTAATAGAAGGTGACGATGGACAAATAATTGCGTTTAGACAGCAAATTAAATCTATTGCATCTCACCCCGTTAGGCTGATTTTTATAAACTACCCCAAGCAAGTTCAGCTATTTAGTTTACGTTCGCAAACCCGTATTCCAACTCTATTGCCTGCAAAACTTAAACTCAGTGATGACAAGGTACTCGATGGTGTTATAAAAGATATTTCGCTAACGGGGGCTATGTTTGATGTAAAAACTGACGCAGATCTAGAAAGCATCAAAGACTCACAATGCACTATGGTATTAGGTAGTAATAGCAAAGGCTTTGAAGGCGAAGTGTGCAGCGTGAAAGATCATAATGCAGGCGTGCGTTGCGGTATTAAGTTATTAGCCAGTAAAGAAGAGATGAAAGCTTTTATGAAAGAGCACTTTATTGACCCCGCTATGATAGAACTCGATGCTGATTAGGTTTTAATGTCGCTATTTTGCAACAAAATAGCGACTTTTTACTTTATGAACGAAAATAAATTATCAGCCTTTAAATTATTATTTTTTATTAAATAAAAACAGAGATATAGCATTCAAATTTTTTATATTTTATTTTATTTTTACACCTTGTTCAGTTTAAAACTTCCTGATCAATACCTAACACATCCTTAACTATTCAAGTTGCCTGGCTTTGTGGTTTTTTATATGAAACCTAACTAACTGATTTTTATTAACTTACCAATTTTAACTAAACCTGCGTTGCTAAATAGCTACAAAAATAATGCTTAAATTTGCACTTTTTTCAGTATTTAACACGTAAGGTACTGAAAAATATTAATTAATAAATATTGGCATTTAAGTTGTAATAGTCTGGTTGTACTAATCGAAAAACGTGATTAACAGTAAGTACCAATCACTCACATACAACTTGAAGGATACATACTATGAAACGCATTAATAAAACATTAGCACTGATCGCACTCGCTTCTTCGTCAGCCGCTTTTGCAGGCTCTGACTTTAATACACTCGATGTAGACGGCAATGGCGCAATTAGCCAAGCTGAGGCATCGGTTGATGCAAAATTAATGAGCATGTTTTCAGAGCTCGATACTGACCAAAACGATGAGTTATCAAAAGAAGAGTTTTCAAAAGCTTAATTAAATAAAAAGCATCCTGAGTTGCCAAAGACAACCTAAGTAGGCAAGGGAGCCTTCGAAAAAGGATAACAAGGAAGTGAAGCTATTTTACGAGTTAATTAGGTTATTTTTTAAATAAAATTTTGAAGGATTAAGTCATGAAACATTTAAACAAAGCATTAGCACTTATTGCATTAGCGTCTTCTTCAGCAGCATTTGCAGCATCAGATTTTGACAGTTTAGATACCGACGGCAGTGGTGCAATTAGCCCAAGCGAAGCGGCAATAGACACTGATTTAATGGCTGAGTTTACAGAGCTAGATACAGATGGTAACGGTGAGCTGTCTAAAGACGAGTTTGCAAAATTTTAAAGTTAACCGGTATTGGTTTAGCTATTTTTCACAGACAGGGATCTTAGAAAAGGATTTCTCATTTTACTAGGAACATCACTATGAAAACATTAAATACAACACTTGCGGTTTTAGCTTTAGCATCTTCTTCAGCAGCTTATGCAGCGGTAGACTTTGCATCGTTTGATAGCAACAGTGACGGTGTTATCAGCATGGAAGAAGCTCAAGTAAACTCACAACTAGTGAAAATTTTTAAAGATTTAGACACAGATGGAAATGGTGAGCTTTCTAAAGAAGAATTTGCCAAAGTACAGTAGCATTGATAAGCCCCAATCATACTCCACTAAAGCCGCCATGTTCAGCGGCTTTTTTGTGTTTGATGCGTTATAAAAATATAGCACTTACTTGGAAGAGCTTTTCTACTACGTTGATATGTTTTTTATCAATTAAAAACATAATCACGTGATCGCCCGACATAATAATGGTGTCGTCGTGTGCAATGAGTACATCGTCGTTACGCACAATGGCCCCAATAGTTGTCCCTGCAGGTAGTTTTATATCGGCAATTGCACGGCCAACTACTTTGGAGGTATTTTCATCGCCATGAGCAACTGCTTCAATAGCCTCTGCAGCCCCTTTACGCAATGAATACACGTTAACAATATCACCTCGACGTACATGGGTTAACAATGCAGAAATTGTTGCCTGTTGCGGCGATATGGCAATGTCTATTTCGCCACCTTGTACTAGGTCTACATACGCACCACGTTGAATAAGCACCATGGTTTTTTGCGCGCCCATGCGTTTGGCAAGCATGGCCGACATAATATTGGCTTCATCGTCGTTGGTAACGGCAATAAACACATCCACTTGTTCGATATGTTCTTCAGAAAGAAGTTCTTGATCGGAGGCGTCGCCACAAAATACTACCGTATTGTCGAGCATTTCTGAAAGCTGTTCAGCACGTTCTTTACTGCGCTCTATTAGCTTAACGGTGTGATTTTTTTCAAGAGAGCGAGCAAGGCCTGCACCAATGTTACCACCACCGGCAATCATTATTTTTTTGTATGAACGCTCAAGCTTCTGCAGTTCGTTCATTACGGCGCGTATATGTTTGGTTGCTGCGATGAAGAATACTTCATCGTCGGCTTCAATAACGGTTGTACCGAGCGGTTTAATGGCTTTGCCTTGACGGTAAATAGCTGCAACGCGAGTTTCTACATTGGGTATATGCTCTTTTAATGCAGATAAGGCATAGCCTACTAATAAACCACCGTAATAGGCTTTTACTGCAACTAGCGAGAGCATACCATCGGCAAACTGCAATACTTGCAAGGCGCCAGGGTAGTCAATTAAGCGGCGTATATACTTAGTGACTAACGCTTCTGGGGCAATGTAATGATCGATTGGTAAATCATCGTTTTGGAAAAGTTTTTCACGGTATTTTAAATACTGCTCAGAGCGAATTCGGGCAATTTTAGTGGGTGTATTAAAAATACTATACGCCACTTGGCACGCCACCATGTTTACTTCATCTGAGCTGGTTACCGCAATAATCATATCTGCATCCTCTGCACCGGCGCGACGCAATACATCAGGGTGAGCACTGTGCCCCATTACACCTTGGAGGTCATATTTATCTTGCAGTTCGCGTATACGGTTACCGTCAATGTCTACTACGGTAATTTCGTTTTGTTCGCCTACTAAGTTTTCAGCTAGCGTGGCGCCAACCTGTCCAGCACCGAGTATGATTATTTTCATTATTTACCAGTGTATTAAGTAGTAATAAAAAGCCATTTTTAAATTTAAAAATGGCTTGTTGTACGCGTTATTAAGCCCTATTTAACTAGGCTTTTTTAACCATTTTAGCGTAATAAAAACCATCACTTTCATCCGGAAGTAGCTGTAAACCTGGTGTGGTGAGGGTGTCTTTATCATGCAGTGGAATATGCTCTACGTCATCGTTATTAGCTAAAAATTTAGCAACTTGTTGTTGGTTTTCTTTTGGAAGAACCGAACATGTTGCATATACCAATGTACCACCAGGCTTGAGTAGAGGCCAAATGCTATTGAGTATATCACCTTGTAGTGCGGCTAAGTCTTCAATGTCGGATGCACGACGTAGCCATTTTATATCAGGGTGGCGACGAATAACGCCGGTTGCTGAACAAGGCACGTCTAATAAAATACGATCGAACTGTTCATCGTCCCACCATGTGTGCGGTTGCGATGCATCACCACATTGTAGGTCGGCACCTAAACCTATTCGGGTTAAGTTTTGCTTTACGCGTTCAAGGCGAGTGGCATCGCTATCAAGTGCAAGTACGTCGGCGTCGGCAAGCTCTAATATATGGCATGTTTTACCGCCAGGTGCTGCACAGGCATCTAAAATAACATCATCATCTTTTGGCTCTAAAAATCGAGCAGCTAACTGCGCTGCTGCATCTTGCACTGAGCAAGCACCCGTATCAAACTCAGGAAGTGAAAAAACATCACGCGGCTTGGCAAGTTTAATCCCGTCTATAAAGTCTGGGTTTAATGTATGTTCTATATCGTTAGCCGTTAGCATATCGCTATATTCTTGCGTGCTAAATTGTGATTGGTTTACACGTAACCACATTGGCGCTTGTTGCTGGTTTTCTTCAAGTATGGCTTCCCAGTTTTCTGGATAGGCTTCTTTTACCTGTTTAATAAACCAATTAGGGTGGTTGTACAAACACACTGGAATAAGCTTTGCTTTTTCTTCAAGCTCTGCTTGCTGGCGTTGAAAGCTACGTAAAATAGCATTTATTAACCCTTTTAATCCTAGTGCGCGCATTTGACCCAGTGCATTTACGGTCTCGCTAATTGCTGCATGCGGTGGAACGCGCATGTGCTGCAATTGATAAATACCTACGTAGAGTAAAAACTGAAAAATTCTACGTTTACCTTTTAGTGGGCTTTCTACTAAATGTTGGCAGTAGTTTTCAAGGCTAGGTAAGTAGCGTAATACGCCATAACAAATTTGCTGTAACAGTGCTTTGTCTTTTGGTGGTAAACCTTGGCTTGCAAATGGTAGTTCTTGATTAAGCGAAGCGCCTTTATCAACCACGTTATATAAAGTCTCAGCGGCTAGCGCTCGTACGTTTTGTACTTTATTCATTATTTTCGCCTAATAGTGTGCCAGGGCTAACCCAGTCACTGCGACCATTTAAAAAGTCGCTAATTGCCATTGGTTTTTTACCTTGCGGTTGTAACTGAGTAATACTTAAAGCGTGTTCACCACAGGCAACCACAACACCATTTTTATCACTTGCTAAAATTTCGCCTGGCTTACCTGATTGATCAACTACTTTCGCTTGGTATATTTTTACGGTTTGTTCGCCCATTTGGGTAAAACACACTGGCCAAGGATTAAAAGAGCGAATATTACGTTCTATTTGCACGGCGCTCATAGACCAATCTATATTTGCTTCTTCTTTAGAGAGCTTTTTAGCGTAGTTAGCTAGCTCATCATTTTGAGGCTCAGGGGTAATGTCACCATTAGCTAGCTTATTAACGGTGTCGATTAATGCACTAGGACCTAACTCTGCTAGTTTGTTATATAAACTGGCACTGGTTTCTGTATCACTAATAGGGCAGCGGCTAATATGCAGCATGTCGCCGGTATCTAAGCCTTCATCCATTTGCATTATGGTTACGCCCGTTTCCTCGTCACCTGCCCAAATTGCACGTTGAATAGGCGCAGCACCACGCCAGCGAGGTAGTATAGAACCATGCACGTTTAAGCAGCCTAAGCGTGGCGCATTTAAAATAGCTTTGGGTAAAATTAAGCCATAGGCCACCACAATCATTATGTCGGCATTTAAGGCGGTGAGCTCTGCAAGTGCCTCATCATTTTTTAATGACTGAGGCTGAAAAACAGGCAAGTCATTTTCTAGTGCTAGCGCTTTGACTTCGCTCGCTTTTAATTTTTTACCACGACCTGCAGGGCGATCTGGTTGGCTATATACGCCCACAATTTCATGTTCGCTATTTATTAGCGCTTGTAAATGGCGTGCGGCAAAATCCGGCGTACCGGCAAATATTATGCGTAATGGTTGGATCACTGAGTTTTCCTAAGGTACTGATTACTGTGCTGCAAACTTGGCTTCTTTTTCAAGCTTTTTACGGATACGTTGGCGCTTTAATGGAGATAAGTAATCAATAAATAGCTTGCCTTGTAGGTGGTCTAGTTCGTGTTGAATACAAATAGCTAATAGCTCATCTGCGTCTAACACAAATTCTTCACCGTTTTCGTTTAGTGCAGCCACTGTGACTGTTTCAGCTCGGTCTACTTTTGCGTACGAGTTAGGTACTGATAAACAGCCTTCTTCGCTAATCGTTGACCCATCTTTTTTAATAATTTGCGGGTTAATTAATACCAGCGGTTCGTCACGCTCTTCAGATACATCAATAACCACAATACGCTGGTGGATATTTACTTGCGTTGCGGCTAAACCAATGCCATTTTCGTCGTACATGGTTTCGAGCATATCTTTTACAATTTGGCGAACTTGGTCGTCAACGTCTGCAACATCTTTTGCTATTGTACGTAAACGCTCATCTGGAAATCTTAAAACTTCTAACCTAGCCATTAGTTACCTTTTTCACTTGTGCTTAATTTAGGGTATTGTATGCTCTTATTTTAGCCATTCACGTTCACCTTTAACAGGTTTTGAGCAATAATAATGAAAAAACAATACAAGGAAGCTCAATGAAATTTCCGTTAGTTGCAATCATACTGGCACTAAGCACCTCTTTTGGGGCGATTGCTGACGTGCTAAAAATAAAAAAAGATGCACCAAAACAGTATGTTGTAAAAAAAGGTGATACGTTGTGGGATATATCTGGCATTTATTTAGATGAGCCATGGTTGTGGCCAGAACTATGGCAAATGAACCCGCAAATTGATAACCCTCACCTAATTTATCCGGGTGATGCATTGGCACTTATATACGATGCAGACGGAAATCCACGTTTAGTTATTAATAAAGCGTATCGAAAGCTGTCTCCTCAAGGACGTATTACGCCAAAAGGGTTAAATGCAATTACCACTTTACCTTTGCAAATGATTAAACCTTACTTAAGTTACGAGCAAGCGATTAACAGCGACGATATAAAAAATATGCCGTATGTGTTAGGTGCTAACGAAAACACAAAAACACAAACTTTGGGCCATATTTTATATGTTAAAGGTGATCTTAAAGTACATGGCGCCTATGCGATTTACAACGAGGGTGAACCCTATGTTGATTTAAACACGGGCGAAGTATTAGCAACGCGTGCATCTTACGTTGGCATGGCGCGAGCGTTTAGAAGTGGCGATGAAAGTAACGGTGTGCCGTCGTCGTTACGAGTCGAATCAGTAAAACGAGAAATTAAACAAGGTGACTTTTTAATGCCAGCAATGGAAGGACAGCTATTGCCTGCGTATTTTGATATTCACCGCCCAAAAGAGCCTGTTAAAGGGCAAGTCATAGCATCACCTCGCCAAGTAAGAGAATTCAGCACGATGGATGTTGTAGTGCTAAACTTAGGCCGCGAGCAAAATATTGAACCAGGCCATGTTTTAGATTTAGAGCGTGAATCACCTACGGTTATTGATGGCCCTCGTGGTCCTCGTTACCCAGAGGATTCAAGTAAATTTGAAAAACTGTTATCTGATGCAAGTCAGTTATTTAGTGATAAAGCTGACGAAGATAATACAACATGGAAAATGCCTAAAGAAAAAGTAGGCGAGTTAATTGTATTCAAAGTGTATGACAAAGTAAGTTATGCATTAATAACAAAAAACCAGCACCCAATTCGCGTTGGAGATATTGCAGTTATTCATTAAGAAGTAGCGAGTCGGTGCTCTAGGAGAGAGCATGGATCAGTCATCAGGCAAGTTAGCTCACTGGCTTGCCTTTTATATGTGTAAGGGATTAGGTACAAAAACCTTATTGGCCCTATCTAAACACCACCCACTTGAGTCATTGTTTGACTTACCCCACGCTAAATTACTCGAGTTAGGCTTAACCGCTAACCAGGCCAGTAATTTACTCAGAACAGACTGGCAGCAAGTACAGCATTATGAAGAACGCATTACACAGCATTGTATAGAGGTAATTTGTTTTTTTGATGCACGTTACCCAGATTCATTAAAGCAGATAGCTAGCGCACCTTTATTGCTTTTTTGTAAGGGCGATGTGTCTTTACTTTCTAGCTCGCAAATAGCTATTGTTGGTAGCCGTAACGCCACCCCAACAGGGCTTGAAATAGCCTCAGAGTTTGCATACGAATTAACGAAGGCAGGTATTACCGTTACATCGGGCATGGCCAGAGGAATAGATGGTGCTGCGCACAAAGGTGCACTAGCTGGATCTGGTAAAACCATTGCAGTATTAGGCACGGGCGTTGATATTTATTATCCTAAACGTCATAAACTGTTAACCGAACAAGTGCTCAATAGTGGTTTATTAATCAGTGAATTTTTACCCGGTACTGCCGCTAACGCGCATAACTTTCCTCGTCGAAATAGAATTATTTCGGGCTTATCTTTAGGTGTTTTAATTGTTGAAGCTGAAATTAAAAGTGGCTCATTAATTACGGTGCGTTATGCGCTTGAACAAAATAAAGAGGTGTTTGCAGTGCCGGGCTCTATTAAAAACCCGCTTGCACAAGCCAGCCATTTTTTAATTAAGCAAGGGGCTAAACTTGTTGAAAATGTGACTGATATTTTAGATGAAGTGAGCTTTTCTTATCAAAGCGGTCTATATAGTAAAGAAGAGACGCTGCAGCAAAGTAGTGATTGCGAAGTATTAAATAGCATTGGGTTTGAGGTAACAACCGTTGACGATATTGTACGCCGAGTTCAATGGCCAATAGATAAAGTACTGGCAAGGTTGCTTGATTTAGAGTTAGACGATCAAATTGAACGCATTTTAGATGGTTATATTAGGCTTAGCGTAGGAAGGTAGCATGTTCGATATTCTTATGTATCTATTTGAAAATTACATTCATAGCGAAGCTGACATTTTTGCTGAGCAAAATGAATTAACCGACGAGTTAGTTCGCGCAGGCTTTAATAAACCAGAAATATTTAAAGCCTTAAATTGGCTAGAACAGTTAGCCGATTTACAACACAGCGATGAATCTCCTTATTTAATCGCTAACCCAGGGCGCGCTATTCGTATATTTACAGAAAGCGAATGCGATATGCTAAACGTTGAGTGTCGTGGATTTTTAATGTTTGTTGAGCAAATTGGGGTTATCAACAGTATTACCCGTGAAATGGTTATGGATAAGCTTGCAGCACTCGATAAGCCAGCGATTAGCTTAGATGATTTAAAGTGGATAGTGCTTATGGTGTTATTTAATGTCCCCGGCTCTGAAGAGGCATACGAGCAAATGGAAGACTTAATTTTTGATGAGCCCACCGAGTTATTGCATTAATACCTTATGAATTTATTTATATCACCCAAATTACTAGAGATGAAGCGCATAGCATAGCTTGTATCTTTAATTGGTTTGGGTATATTAGGCGAAAATTCACTTACCTCTTAGGAACACCATGAGTAAAATCGACCATTCGCTTTTCTCGGCAAATAAGCACGCCTTAGAAAAAGAATACGAAGTATGCCCACAGTGTGGTTCAGAGTTAGTGATCCGCAACAGTAAGTCAGGCCCTTTTTTGGGGTGTGCAAGTTACCCTCAATGTGACTTTATTAGGCCATTAGTACACCACGAAAGTAACGAAATAAAAGTACTTGAAGATTCCTCTTGCCCTCAATGCAGCAAACCGCTGGTGGTTAAAAATGGCCGTTATGGTATGTTTATTGGTTGTACGGGGTACCCTGATTGCCATTATATTGCAAACGACAACGAGCAAAAGGAACAAGAGGCTACGTTACCAGCATGCCCAAAATGCAAAAAAGGCCACTTAGTTGCTCGCAGTAATAAGTTTGGTAAAGTATTTTACTCATGCGACAGCTACCCAAGCTGTAAATACACGCTTAATAATAAACCTGTAGAGCAGCCATGCCCTAAATGTGATTGGCCCATCGTCATAGAAAGACACATGGCAAATGGTACACTACTGCAATGCCCGCAAAAAAGTTGCATGCATAAGCTTACTCAATAACGTTTAATATTTTTGGAGACCACCTTGTCAGAACGTTCAAATACGCCTTCAGCACTTACATGCTTAAATGAAGGCGAAGTTATTGTTTATCCAACAGAGGCTGTGTTCGGCTTAGGATGTGACCCCGATAATCAGCATGCTGTTGAAAAGTTATTGGCAATTAAGCAGCGACCAGTTGAAAAGGGCCTTATTTTAATTGCTGATAATTATGGGCAATTATTAAAGTATGTTGATGATGCAAAAGTACCTATGGACAAACGTGCAGATATATTTTCTAGTTGGCCGGCTGCTATTACGTGGGTTATGCCAGCGGCAAAAAGCACACCAAAATGGTTAACAGGGCAGTTTGATACTATTGCGGTTAGGGTAACAAATCACCCAACAGTTAAGCGCTTATGCCAAGAATTTGGAAAGCCACTGGTATCAACCAGCGCAAATTTAACAGGCCAAGAAACAGTAATAAGCATTGAGCAAGCAAAGGAGCAATTTGCTGATCAAGTTGGCTTCTATGTCGACGAGCCGTTAGGTGGAAACACACAACCCAGCACAATAAAAGATGCCATGACCGGTAAAGTATTTAGAGGGTAATATGCAAAGCGAATTATTAGAACAAGTAAAAGCCTACTTTATGGCTTTGCAAGATACCATTTGCCAAGGGCTAGAAGCTGCAGATGGCAGTGCTAAATTTGTCGAAGATAGCTGGCAAAGAGCTGAAGGCGGTGGTGGCCGTACTCGAGTAACTACTGATGGTAACGTAATTGAGCAGGGGGGCGTAAATTACTCTCATGTATTTGGCGCATCCATGCCAGGTTCTGCAACCGCCCATAGGCCAGAGCTTGCAGGGCGTAGTTTTCATGCTTGTGGGGTTTCACTTGTTATTCATCCCAAAAACCCGCACGTACCAACAAGTCATGCCAACGTACGCTTTTTTATTGCCGAAAAAGAGGGCGAAGAGCCTATTTGGTGGTTTGGCGGCGGATTTGATTTAACCCCTTTTTACCCGGTATTTGAAGATGTCCAGCATTGGCACCAAGTGGCACACGATATATGTGTGCCGTTTGGTAGTGATGTTTATTCAAAATACAAAACATGGTGCGATGAGTACTTTTACCTTAAACATCGTGATGAAACACGTGGGGTGGGGGGGTTATTTTTCGATGATTTAAATGAACTAGGCTTTGAGCAAAGCTTTACGTTTATGCAGTCAGTCGGCAATGGCTTTTTAGATGCCTATATTCCAATTATTGAACGTCGCAAAAACGATAAGTACTCTGAACAGCAACGTGACTTTCAGCTCTACCGCCGTGGTCGTTACGTTGAGTTTAACTTAGTGTGGGATAGAGGCACATTATTTGGATTGCAAAGTGGCGGGCGAACAGAATCTATTTTAATGTCCATGCCACCACTGGCTCGCTGGGAGTATAACTTTACACCAGCTGAAAACAGCCTTGAAGCAAACTTATATCAGTATTACTTGAGACCACAAGCATGGCTTTCAAGTAAACCAGAAGAGTTGATAGCCCGAGAGTGGCAAATATAAACAATAAAAAGACGCGAAAGCGTCTTTTTATTGTTTATGATTAATGTTGGTTAATCATGTGGCTTGCTAGCTGAGCAAATGAATTTTTAAGCCCTTCTCGAAGTAGTGGGTTGTCAATTTCAATATCAAGGGTTTTGTTCATACAATACATCCATTGATCCCGTAAGTTCTGGTCAATTAAAAATGGCATATGGCGTTTACGTAACATGGGCTGCCCATGATTTTGCTCAAATAGTGAAGGCCCACCTAACCAACCAGATAAAAACTCGAAAAAGACTTGGCGAATTCTATCTAATGGTTGAGGATGCATATCATATAACGCTTTAGCGTATTCATCTGAGGCCATAATGTCGTAGAATCGTTCGGAAATAGCGCGTGCACCTTTCTCTCCGCCAATGATTTCGTAAGGCGTTTTTTCAGGTGTAGGTGTCTGATCTACTTTCTTAGGCTTAGATTTAGAGAAAAGTCGTTTAATCATATTATTTATCATCGATTATAGGCAGCACTTAGCTGCAAAGAGGTTGTTTTAAAATGGACAAATATGCGGTTTTTGGAAATCCAATTAAACATTCAAAATCCCCCGCGATACATAAACAATTTGCTATCTCGCTAGGTGAGCAAATCGACTATCGCGCAATATTAGCACCTATCGACAGCTTTGAAAAAACAGTATCGACATTTTTTGAGCAAGGTGGAAAAGGTGCGAACGTTACCATGCCATTTAAAGAGCAGGCGTTTGCAATGGCTGATGAACTTACACCGCTCGCTAAAATAGTCGGTGCAGTTAATACACTTAAAAAAAGAGACGATGGTACATTATTAGGAGATAACACCGACGGCGTTGGTTTTGTAAATGACCTTCTTGCTAATAAAGTTATGATTAAAAATAAGCGTATTTTAATAATTGGTGCTGGTGGTGCTGCAAGGGGAGTAATATTGCCATTGCTTGAAAACAAACCCGCAGAAATTATTATTGTTAATCGTACCGCTCAAAAAGCAAAAGACTTAGCTCAGTTATTTGCTGAATACGGAAAAGTTTCAGGCTATGGGTTCGATGATTTACCAGTAAGCGATTACTCACTAATTGTAAACTCAACATCTAGCAGTATGAATAACGAATTACCAGCCTTAGGTAAAAAGCACTTAACATGCTGTGATGTTGCATACGATATGTTTTATTCACTGACAAACACTATTTTTATGAACTGGGTTGCAGAGCATAATAACAATACTAAGCTTTTAGATGGCAGTGGTATGTTGGTAGGGCAGGCAGCGCAAGCTTATTATGTTTGGCATAACAAAATGCCAGAAATTATCCCCGTGGTTAAAGCACTTAAACAAGGCTCACTAAAATGAACCAAGCTGTACAATTTATAGATAGACTCGAGTTTAGAGAGCCTTCCCACCAATTAGTGTTTTTTGCTCAAGTGAGTGGCATGCTGGTGGAGTGTGTTATTGCGATAAGTAAACTTAAACTCACGGATGAAAGTCACGCTACAGATTATTTTGAAAAATACCGTTTTGAATACGAAGAACGTGCCGAGCAACTAATAGAAGAAGAAAGTTATAACTCGGCAGGTCAAATTGAAGTGGAATTAGTTAGCTTCAGCTAGATATTCATCTTTTAATTGGACATAGTTATCTGCCGATATTTTTAAGAAAGCGAGCTCCTGCTCAGTCAATGGACGGGCTTGCTTTGCTGGACTTCCTACATACAAATAGCCTGATTCCAGGCGCTTATTTGGTGGTACCAACGAGCCCCCACCAATAATAACATCATCTTCTACAATTACATTATCCATGACAATCGCACCCATACCCACGAGTATACGGTTACCAAGTACGCACCCATGTAGCATCACTTTGTGACCAACCGTTACATCATCGCCTATTATAAGAGGGTAACCATCTGGATTGTTTTTAGTTGCACGCGATAAATGTAATACACTGCCATCTTGAATATTAGAGCGCTCACCAATACGAATATGGTTAACATCGCCGCGAGCAGCAACTAAAGGCCATACACTGCTATCATCGCCTATAGTAATATCACCGACTAATACAGACGACTCGTCTATATAAACAGACTTATTAAACGCAGGGGTAATTCCTTTATAAGAACGTATTGCCATATATGCACCTTTAAATTAAACATATTAAGTGTATTAGTGTAGCAGTAGTGCTTATTTCAGTGCCAGTAAAGCCTATATTGTTTATAAAACTATCAGTTTTAAGGGCTTTCGCTCATATACTGACCGAACAGTGTTTTATTTTAGTTTTTCTTTGAAAAAGTACTTGCGTAAAAATCTGTTCTCCCTATAATGCGACCCCACTGAGACGGCAGGCGCCAACGCATAGCGAGGCAAAAGTTAATCAGAGAGTTAAATAAAACTTTGGTTTTAAATCATCGTAAGAAAGTTTAAAACAAAGTATTGACTCGAAAAATAAAGGATGTATTATACGCATCCCTAGCGACAACGTCGCAACGTTCTTTAACA
>NZ_JAWJBQ010000024.1:0-47298 GCF_046535955.1 Pseudoalteromonas sp. SIMBA_162
TAAGCTGTCGATATCGTCCAAATCAAAGTCATCACTTTCTTCAACTAACGACTCTGTTTGCGTTTCATTAGCTGAATCATCATTTGCTTCATCAATTAAGCTGTCGATATCGTCTAAGTCAAAATCGTCACTTTCTTCAGAAGTTTTATCAGACGTGTCTACTGGTTCGGCACTCGTTTGATCAAGTAAATCATCTATATCAAAATCATCGGTCGCAAGCTCTTCGCTCAATGCTGCCATTTCATCGTTAGATTCTAAACTATCACTTTGTGGCTCTTTTTCTGCTGGTGAATCAAACTCAGGTAAGCTGTCATCTTCGTCAAATAGGCTATCTAAGTCATCATTACTTAAAATATCATCAGTGCCAGACGGTTCTTGGTCTAAATCTAAATCAATATCGTCCAAGCTATCATCAGCACTGTCGTCAAATCCTTGTTGCGTGAAAATATCGACTTCATCGTCTTCGTCACTTTCATCATCAAAAACAATATCGTCGCTAAGAAGGCCTTCTAACTCGTCTTGATCAAGTAAGTTATCTGAATCATCAAGTTCGTCTGAGTCATCTTCTAATAAATCATCATCTGGAAGCATGTCACCTTCGAGGTGATCATCTAATTGAACGCTCAAGTCATCCAATGGATCTGGAATGATTGGGTCATCAAGTGTATCAGTTGCTAAGTCATCCTCATTAGAATAAGTTGGAGTTTGCGGTAAAAATTCATCATCTGCTTGAGACTCTTCTTGATTGCCTTTTCTTTTGCGAAGAAACATAACAATTGCAAAGATAATCAATAATCCGGGAATGAACATTAACAGCCCAAGCACAATTGGGTTTGACAACAAGGCTAATAAGTCAAAACTGCTTTGAGGTTCAACCTCTTTAGCTTTTTGCTGGGCAATTATTTCATTTTGTTTTAGTATTAATTCCTTTAGCTGCAGCTGTATTTCACTATCTTGCCCTAATTGTTGGCGAACATTTTCGAGCTCTTTAGAAATTCCAGTCAGCTGTTTTTTAAGGTTATTATTCTCAACTAAAATCTCTTCAACATTTGTTACTGAACTTTTAAACTGTTGCTGTAACTCAACTAATTTATTAGTTTGGTCGGTTTTGATTTCTTTTATTTCTTTTTGTAACTCTTTTTTGGCGTCGTCTACATCAACTTTACGCGCTTGTGTAACTTGTGTTTGAGCTGATGTTATTTCTGTTTGTGTAAGTGTTCCGTTTTTTTTCTTTTCCCATAACTCGTCATCTTGCTCAGAACGCTGCCTAGCTAGTTGAGTATTCACACGTCTAATTTCAGATAAAGTGGGTATTTTTAAATAGGCCCCACTTCGCATATGATTGAGGTTTTGATCTAAAAATGAGTCGGGATTTTTGTTATACAAAGCCTGCATAACTTGATAAATACTTACAGAGTTATCTGGACGCACTTTTACGGCTATGCGCCAAAGTGTATCGGTGGGTTTAATCGGACCAATAGACCGCCCTTGAGCACCATAGTCAACGCCTTTAGGCCCCTTTAATTGGGTACTATCTTGTGTATATACAGGCGTTACTACCAGTGCAGACGCTAATATTATAAGTATAGCCAAACCGCGCATGCTGATCCTTTAATGTCTAAATGTTACAAAGCACCCTTAAATAGGTGCGTAAACATTGATTACTCTTGCCTTATCAGTCTAATGACTGACTCACATTTGTTATTACAATCTATTTTTGTTGCAAGCTCTATTCCAATTACAAACTATAAACCACTTAGGGCACAATATCCATTGCAACACATTGAAAAGAAATGCCTTAACAACACATTTTTAATATTGATTTATTGAGTATTATCAGTAACTTTATTAAATATTATAAAAAACGGCAAAAAAGTGGCGCTCTATTTAAACAAAAAGCGGCAAACACATAGTGCTTACCGCTTTTAAAGAGTGCTTAACATTTAAAATGTTACATATAATTTTCTATTAACTCTTCAGCTATTTGAACACTATTGGTTGCAGCACCCTTGCGGGTATTATCACTAACAACCCACATATTTAAGCCATGAGGGTGTGAAATATCAGCGCGCAAACGGCCAACATATACAGTATCGTTGCCACTGGCATCGGAAACGGCTGTTGGATAATCACCTTCATCGTCAATTAGCTCAACGCCTGGTGCATCATTTAACAGCTGTTTAACGTGTTCGAAGTCGTATTGCATACGTGTTTCAATATTAATAGATTCAGAATGACCAAAAAACACAGGAACACGCACACACGTTGGGTTTATTGCGATTGTTGTATCACCTAATATTTTGTGCGTTTCGTTTACCATTTTCATTTCTTCGCGGGTATAGCCGTTATCTTCAAAGCTATCTATTTGCGGAATAACATTAAAGGCTATTTGCTTAGGAAATATTTGATTATCCATTGGGCGTGCATTCATCAAGTTAGCTGTTTGCTTTGCTAACTCATCAACAGCTTCTTTCCCAGCCCCTGATACCGCTTGGTAAGTTGATACATTTATTCGATCAATACCATACGCATCGTAAATTGGCTTTAATGCCAACATCATTTGAATAGTTGAACAATTTGGGTTTGCAATAATATTACGATTTCTAAAGTCGGCAAGACTTGAGGCATTCACTTCTGGGACAACAAGGGGAATTTCAAAATCATTTCTAAAATGTGAAGTATTATCGATGACTATACACCCTGCGTCTGCTGCAATTGGGGCATATTTTTCTGATACACTCCCACCGGCAGAAAACAATCCAATATGTGCTTGGCTAAAATCAAAGCCTTCAACGTCTTGTACTTCAATTGTCTCACCACGAAACTTAATATCTTCACCTGCACTGCGGCTGCTCGCAAGCAAAAATAGCTGATCAACCGGAAATTTACGATCTGCTAATGTTTCGATAATTTGACGCCCTACTAAACCAGTAGCACCAAGTACGGCAACGTTATATTTTTGCGACATATTTTTTCCTTTTTAAACGATATTAAAACACCGTTATATTAATAATTAGTTGGTTAATGTAAAACCAAGTTGGCCTAAGGCAGCTAACTGCGGGCCATCACCTTTAACGGTTAAGGTGCTAAATTCTCTTCTTACAGGATAGTTTTTACGTAAACTATCAAAGCCATGAGACTCTATATGACGAAGTAAAATCCCATCATCTCTTCGTACATCGTAAATTGTATGCACTAAACGTGCTATGTCTAGCTCTGTGAAACTTGAACTAACAGTGGCCTGCGTAATAGCTGGTACCGGTAAAAAATCGCCTAACGATTTCATAGCTTCAACGCCTTTGAGTTCGCATAGCTTTTGATACAGCATTTGTGTACCTCTTGCCTTACCCTCTAAGGTATGGCCTGCAATGTGTACACTGGCATAGCGTACATGTGCAAGTAAATCTGTTAAAATATTAGGTTCATTTTCCCACACATCAAGCACTAAATCTAAATCGGCCCCTGCTTCCATTAAATCTAGTAAAGCACTATTGTCAATAACATCCCCTCGGCTGGCATTAATTATCGTAGTACCCGGTTTTAAGGCGTTAAGCCTTACTTTATCCATCATGTGAAGTGTTTTATGAGGCCCTTTTTTAACAAGTGGCACATGGAAAGTTACAATATCTGATTGTGCAAGTAGTTCATCTAACTCTAAATGCTCATTTAATAACCCTTGTGCATGTTTTAATGGATCGCACAAAAGCAGCTTTACATTTAATGCTTTTAACTTTTTAGCCAAACAACTGCCAATACTCCCGACCCCTACTATGCCAATAGTTTGGCCTGTTAATGGGCGGGCGTTTTCTTGGCTTAACGCAAATAAGCTGCTAATAACATACTCTGCAACAGCAATGGCATTACAACCAGGCGCACTAGTAAATGTGATATTTCTTTCTTTTAGCAGCTGTGTGTCTATATGGTCAATTCCAATAGTGGCTGTGCCAACAAAACTTAAATTATTCGCTTTTGCTAATAACTCACTAGTAACATTGGTAACTGATCGTGTGAGTAATACTTCTACGTCTATCAGCTGGTCAGGTTTTAAGTTACGTCCATCAAACCGCTCAACCTCACCAAAACCTGAAAAGTACTGCTCAACTAAAGGCATGTTTTGATCGGCAAGAATTTTCATCACAGAGTCCATTTGGCAATTAAGGGCGCTATTGTATCGAACAACCAGACCTTTGCACAAACTAAAAAGGCCGAATCAAAAACTGATCCGGCCTTTTTAGCAAAATAAAATATAATGTTTAAATTACATTGTATTTTTACGCAAACTTAAGTTTATAACTCAAAATCTTTTTTGAATTTTAAACCAAATTCACTACGGTCGTTGCTTCTCATAACACCAACAAAGCCTGATTGTTGTAAACGACCTACATCGTATACTTCATTCAGAACGTTTTCGCCATAAAGTGTTACTTCCATATCGCCATATGCGTTAGTGTAAGAGATGTTAAAGCCAACTAACTCACGCGAATCAATTGTTTCACTTTGGCTATATACTGACTGACCTTGCATTTCACTACGGTATGAATAATTAGCATTTAGTGCAACCGTTGCACCACTGTCTAAATCCATAAAGTATGATGGGGCAACCATTACAGTCCAGCGAGGTGTTAAAGCCGGTGAATCACCTTTACCAATACCTTGAACGCCGGAATCAACCTCTGTAATTTCTGAATCTAAGTAACCTACCGCACTTCTTATTGTAAAGTCGTCAGTGATAGCAACGGTGGTTTCAAGCTCTATACCTTGTGCTTTTGATTGACCCGCATTTTCAACAATAGTTACAAAACCACCACCCGCTGTTGGATCTGAAAACGGAAGTGCTAAATCAGTGTAATCAGTAACAAATACCGCTAACATCATAGATACGTTTTCGTGTACCTGGCCTTTCAAGCCCATTTCGTAGTTAACGGCTTTAGTTTCGTCGAACGACACAAACTGATCAGGTCCACCAAATGGACGTGGTGGGAAGCCACCAGTTTGATAACCTTTTTGAATTTGACCATAAACGTTCATGTTGTTACTGATTTGGTAAGATGCATTAATATCCCACGTCACAGCGTCAAACTCTGCACTTACGTATTTACGTTCAGCAAATGTAGGGAAAATCGCATCGGCATCTTTCTCATCTTTTGAGTATCGAAGGCCACCACCAATACTTAAATCATCTGTTAAATCGTAACTTGTATTAAAGTATACAGCGTATGAATTTGTTTCTTGGTTTATTTCAAAGTCACCATAGCCACCAAATGAAGGTGTAACACCATCGTTTAATAAACCATTAGGTGTGTTGAATGGGCTAAATACAAATGGACCAGAACGAGTGAAACCGTCTTCATTAAAAAAGTAAAGGCCTGATACAAAGTCCATATTATCGTATGTAGCATTTAGCTGGATTTCAAACGAGTACTGGTCTGCACCACCCTCTTCAGGGAACTCAGATAAGTTAAGAGGTGACGCATCATCATCAAGACCACCTTCGTATTCAGAAGTACGGTAACTTGAAATAAATTTAGCTGTGTACGTATCATCGATTGCCCAATCAGCAGTAAATGACGTACCCCACCCTGAGTAAGACGTAGATTCAATACCAGCAACGGTAGTACCTAGATCATCAGGGTCTGATGGGATCATGTCCTGTGTTAATAAAGGGAAGTCACCATTAAATACATCATTTGCATCAAGCGGCTCAGTTAACTCAATAGTGTAAGGAGATTGACCCGACTCGTTATCAACACCATCAAGTGAAAAAGTAAACACTAAATCGCTATTAGCCTGCCATTTAAGGGCTACGCGGCCGCTAAACTCTTCTTCTTCACCAATTTCTTTTTCTGGGTTCGCTAGATTTACTGCTTCGCCAACGCCGTCACGTGTTTTGTATGACGCACTTGCTGACATACTTAACTCATCATTTAATGAGTTATTAAAGTACACATCGCCTGCAATACGGCCACGGCTACCTAACTTTGCAGACGTTGTTAAAATACCTTCATCGCCCGGCTGTTTTGTAATAACGTTTACTGCGCCACCTAACGTGTTACGGCCATATAAGGTACCCTGTGGGCCGCGCAGTACTTCAACACGCTCAACATTTGGTAATGATAAGTTAGACCCCATTTGACGACCTAAGTAAACCCCATCAAGGTATACACCCACACCTGGGTCAGTAGTAATAATGTGATCTTGCAAGCCAATACCACGAATAAATACCGAAGCATGTGCTGCGTTACCTACACCGTAACGTGTGATGTTTAAATTTGGAACGTATTTACCAATATCTTCAAGGTTACTCATATTGGCTTTATCAATTAAATTAGCACCAATTGATGTGATAGCGGTTGGAGATTCAAACAAGCTCTCTGTACGTTTACGAGCAGTAACTTCGATTTTTTCAAACGCATCTTGCTTTGCTGTTGTTTTGGTTTCTTCAGCGTTTACTGAGGTAGTCAGGGCAGCAACTATTGCTAGGCTTAACTGTGAGAGTTTGCGTAGTTTCAAAATATTCTCCAAAGGATACCGTAAATTATTTATTATGCATTTACTGGTGCAACCAGTAAGTTTTGGGCATAAAAAAAGATGCGTGGTAGCATCTTTCCTCTGGAAGGGCATTATATTACACAATTGTGAATTTATGTATTTATTTTTTGATAAAAGTAAAAATGTACCTAACGGAGGAAAAGTTAACACGTTGCAGCGATACTTACTTCTTATGCAATTACTGCATAAAACCTCACGCTATAAATATACGCTCTCAAATTTAATTGGCTGCAACTTATTTTGATATTTTACTTAAAATCAGCAACCTGCATTAATAATGTCAGGCATCCCCCCTTAAAAAATAATAAAAAAGCATTAAATTAATCGATTTTTACTACTAACTTGCTAAATTGATTAGATATAGCTCTATTTCACTTCTATAATACGTCTGAATCAACATCTAATTAACTAATAGGAAATACATATGAAAAAGCTATCTGTAGCAGTAGCATTATGTGCGGCTTTAGCAACAAACTATGCTAGCGCCGAAGTTCGAATTAATGGCTTTGCATCAATTGTCGGTGGAAAGAGCCTTGATAGTGACAGCACCTTATATGGATATGATGATGACATTTCATTTAAAAATGAAAGTATTTTTGCATTACAGCTATCAGCAGACCTAATGGAGAAGCTAACGGCAACAGCTCAAATTGTTGCTCGTGGTGATAATGATTTCGACGCAGAGTTTGAATGGGCCTACGTAACTTATGAACTAAGCGACGAGTTACAAATTAGCGCGGGGAAAATGCGCGTACCATTTTACCGTTACTCAGATTTTATTGATGTAGGTTACGCTTACCGATGGGTTCGCCCGCCTCAGTCTGTTTATAGCATTCCTTTTTCTACTTATGAAGGTTTAAGCTTATTACACAATACGCAGCTTGGCGATTGGGATTCAACAGTACAAGTCATGTACGGTAGTTTCGATGGTGAAATAAACGCAATCACTGAAAAAACTCAAGCTGAACTTAACGATTTTGCTGGCATTAACTGGACGCTTGCATATGACTGGTTCAGCGTTCGTGCTGCATATTTGGTTGCAGAAACATCATTTGCACTTGACGGAACAGACCCTAGCGGCGCTGCATTAAATGGATTAGAAGCCGCACTTCGAGCAAACAGCTTAAATACTTTAGCTGACGATATTGCAATAAACGAAGATGACAGCAGCTTCTTCGGGCTTGGCTTCTCAATTGATTACGATAATTTCTTATTTGATGCTGAATATACACAATTTGAAGTAGAAAACAGCATTTTGACTGAGCAAACACAATACTATGCATCTGTAGGTTATCGCTTGGATGACGTTATAGTTCATTTCACGTATGAAGATAATGACGACAAACATGATGCATCTCGCTTCGATCCAATTGCAACAGTACCAAGTCTGAATGCTGCTATAAACGGTGCATTGACAGGTGTTCAAGCGCAAAGCAATGTATACACTATCGGCGCGCGTTATGACTTCCACCCTTCTGCAGCGTTCAAAATTGATTTTAGCCGCTTTGAAGATGATGTAACTGATACAGAGACTGATGTTGTTGCTGTTGGCGTTGATCTTGTATTTTAATTGGAGCATATAATGAAAAAATTAATTTTAGCTAGTGCACTTTCATTGTGCTCAATTAATGCTTTTGCAGAAGTTGCGGTAATAGTTAATGCTGGTAACGCAAATGCTCTAGACGCAGATACAATTAAAAAGATATACCTTGGTAAAGCCAAGTCATTTGGTGATGGTACTAAGGTAAATCCAGTAAACCAAGATGGCACCGCTGCAGCAGATGAGTTTAACGATAAAGTTGTAGGTAAATCTAGCAGCCAGCTTAATGCTTACTGGTCTAAACTTGTATTTACAGGTAAAGGGACACCTCCAGAGAAATTAGGTTCAGATCAAGCTGTAATAGATTTTGTAGCAGCGAATGCTGATGCTATCGGCTACGTAGATAGCGCAAAAGTTAGTGACAATGTAAAAGTGGTTGCGACCTTTTAGCCGTTATCCCGTAAATTAAAAAAACCACCAAATGGTGGTTTTTTTGTACCTGTAAAAAGTTATGTCTGTTGGCTTAACAAGGTAATCTCGTGTCCATTCTTACGTTCTAAGTTGTTCTATTGTTGCAGGCTGGTAGTACATAACTAGCTAGATTTCAAAACAACAAAGCCTCCAAAAGGAGGCTTTATAGAAACTTTAGCTGTGCAAGTTAATTATTCAATTCTGAATTTGGCAGTAGCGTCTAATAGATTATCTGATAGGTAATGTAGGTTTTTAGCTACATCTCTTACAGCCAGTAATGAGTCCATGGTATCTTCAAAAGAAACATGCATATTAGATACATTTTCTACAACCATGGCTGCAACCGATGTTTGCTCTTCAGTTGCTGCTGCTATTTGTGAGTTCATGCCATTTATTTCTAGCATTTGCTCAGCAATTTTCTCAATTGATATTCCTGTTTTTTCAGCCGCTGTCGCATTATCTGTTGCCATATCTCGAGCTGAAGTCATAGCGGTAACCGAATCATTAGCAGCGGTAGTTAAAGCACCTAGCAATTCGCGTATTTCATTCGTTGAATGAGCGGTTCGTGAAGCAAGTTCTCGAACTTCATCAGCTACTACCGCAAACCCACGGCCATGTTCACCGGCACGTGCAGCCTCAATAGCCGCATTAAGCGCAAGTAAGTTGGTTTGATCGGCAATTGAAGTAATTACATTCAATATTTGTGATACGTTTTTTGTATCGTCCGCAAGTTTATTAATTGTTGTTGCTGCTTGGTTAATTTCATCACTTAGCGTACGAGATGCATTGACAGACATTTGTACCTGGGTACGGCTTTGCTCTACTTCTTTTTCTGCCGTTTCAGCCGCGTGTGATGCATTTGCTGCAGATTGAGAAATATCACCAACGCTTTGCTTCATCTCTTCCATTGATTGCTTAACAATTTCAGCATCTGTTGTTTGTTTTGTTGTTGCACGTTCCGCCTGCTCCATACCCTGTACTAAACGGGTAGAGTTTTCCATTAATGGTTCACATACAGCAATTACTTCAAGTACGGTTTCTTTTAACAGCGCAATAAAAGCATTAAAGTTAATAGAAACTTGGCCAATTTCATCTTTAGAATTCACGGTTAATTGAGTACTTAAAGACCCTTTACCATTCGCTAATAAGCTTAAGTTATTTGCAGCATCGCTTGCTGAGGAGCCGATATTTTTAGCAATCCAAATTGCCATAAATAAAAGCAGCAATAAAGACACGATAGACACAGCAAGCATTAAAGTAAGTGCATTGTCAGAACGTGTGTTAGTGCTTTCAACTAATTCAAAAAAACGATTATCAGCTTTTTGTTGCGCTGCTTTAAAGCTCTCTAAAACAGAACTATAAAGACTTGTTTTTAACTGGGCTTGCTGCTGAATTTTACTAAAATCGGCAGTGCCATTTACCATACCATTAGCAATTGTAGCTGATATCTTCTCGTAGTCGGCTAATTCTTTCACTACATCATTGCTAATGTAGCCATTACTCATTTGCTTAATTAAATTTATATTTGATTCAATTGTTTTGTAAGTATCATCAGCTTTAGTTATTAAGTCTTGCTCGCCAAATGTAACTGCTTGGGTGTAAAGCTCATCTAGTTTTTCTAACAGCCCTACGTTCGCTGATGTTAACTTTACAACCTTATATGAAGAGTTGCCCATTTCATCTAAAGAAGCTCTATTATCATCTATGGCAAGAAAATTAATTAATACCATAATTATAAAAGCAACAACTGCAATACATGTTATTGCATGTATTTTTTTAGTTATGCTTAGGTTTTGAAAAGAGAAGCCTGAAGCCATACTATTTACCTTTTTGAGTTATCTAAATTTATTATCGGCTCAATACTGATAAGTGTGAGTTAAATTTGTAAAATTTCTAGTTTTTTTTTCATTTTAATCATTAATTAAGCTAAAAAATGAAATTAACACAAATAAATAGACTTTATTGGGTACACGATGTGTTTCCTGTTAAAAATTTCACCAAAGAATCTAAATTATTGTTATAACACAAACGTTTCAAGTGCAAAAAACAATCAAAGCAAATTTTAGGTATAAAAAAACCAGTAGCATAATTGCTACTGGTTTTAAATTTGGTGCGGATGGGGGGACTTGAACCCCCACGCCCTAAAGCACTACCCCCTCAAGGTAGCGTGTCTACCAATTCCACCACATCCGCATTTTAAATTTTTGTTCGCTTATTTTATTTGTTTGAGGTTAACAAATAGCTGAACAGTAAACTGTATTAGTTTGGTACGTCTGAGTTACTTTCTTTATTAGAAGTAACTGGAACATCTTCTTCAACTGGGACTACTGTTTCAATAGCAGGCGCTGCCTCTAGGTTTTCCCATTCATCAGTCTGTTTAATCTGACCGGCTGTTAAATTACCTAAAACAATACTCAACACAAAAAAGACTGTCGCTAGGCTTGTTGTTGTCTTTGTCATAAAGTTACCAGCACCTGAAGAACCAAACACAGTCCCAGAAGCGCCTGCACCAAATGATGACCCCATATCAGCACCTTTACCTTGTTGGATTAAAACCATACCAACTAAAGCTAAAGCTACAACTAAATAAACTACTAATAAAATTTCGTACATCTTATACGGTCCCTTTTGCACTGTTACAGATAGCAGCAAAAGATGCTGCTTTTAGACTGGCACCTCCAATTAGGCCACCATCAATATCTGGTTGTGCAAATAATAATTCGCTATTTTTTTCGTTAACGCTTCCACCATATAAGATGGTAAGCCCTTGTGCTAAATCACTGTCTAAAGACGCAATTTTGTCACGGATAAATTTGTGAACAGCTTGTGCCTGTTCTGGCGATGCAGTCTTACCTGTGCCTATGGCCCAAACGGGCTCGTATGCTATCACAGAATCTTTCAGCGCTGCTACACCTAATTTTTTAATTACCGCATCTATTTGAGCAGCAACTACATGTTCTGTTTGTCCACTTTCTTGCTCTGTTTCACTCTCGCCAACGCAAAGAACGGGTATTAAACCAGCTGATTGAGCTCTAGCAAATTTATCAGCAATAACATCGCTTCTTTCGTTGTAAATACTACGACGCTCTGAATGGCCAACTAGCACATAATTTACGCCAAGGTCTTTCAGTAGTTGTGCATCAACTTCACCAGTAAAAGCGCCTGGCGTGTTTTCAGATACAGTTTGAGCACCAGTCTTAACACCGCTTGCAATCATTGCTGAAACAAGTGGGAATGGAGGAAATAAAATAACATCTATTTCTGGTGATTTAATACTATTAATAGCATCCGACATATCTTTGACTAGCTCTATTGAACCATTCATTTTCCAATTGCCAGCGACCATTGCCTTACGTATTGCCATTTTCCACTCCACATTAGAAAGCGGGCGAGATATTAACTTTTCTCGCCCAAAGTTACAAGAGGTTATTGTTATCAATCAGGTTGTTTGCTCATAGATTCGACAATCTCTGCAATCTTACGTGCACTGTCTAATACTATTTTTTCTTGTTCTGCTTCAACCATAACACGAACGACAGGTTCAGTGCCTGATTTACGGAGTAAAACGCGGCCTTTATTACCTAAGTTTTGTTCCACTTCTTCGACTGCCGCAAGGACTTTTGGCGCCGTTGTAGGATCGGTACCCGGTGTATAACGCACGTTAATCATTTTCATTGGGTATTTTGTAAACCCGGCGCCTAAATCTTGAAGCGTTCTATTTTGTGCAACCATAGCAGCCAGCACTTGCAAGCTTGATATAATACCATCACCCGTTGAAATTAAGTCTAGATTAAGTACATGCCCTGAGCTCTCTCCGCCAATTTTCCACCCTTTTTGCTGAAGTAATTCCATTACATAGCGATCGCCAACTTTGCTTCTAGCAAACTCAATGCCTTTTGCTTTAAGTGCATTTTCAAGGCCCATATTTGACATAACAGTACCAACAACACCGCCACCTAAAATATGATCGTTCGCTGCCTGACAAGCAATTATATAAACTAAGTCGTCACCATCAAATACACGGCCATTATGGTCAACCATCATTACACGGTCGCCGTCACCATCATAAGCTATGCCTACATCGGCTTTATGTTCAAGTACTTTGCGTTTTAACGTGTCTACATGAGTTGCACCACATTCATGGTTTATATTTACACCATTTGGCTCACATGCATGAGTAATTACGTCGGCGCCGAGCTCTCTCATGACTGATGGGGCTATATGATATGTTGCGCCGTTAGCGCAATCTACAATCACTTTTAATCCCTCTAAAGACAACCCTTGTGGAAATTGACTCTTACAAAACTCAATATAACGTCCATCTGCACTTGCTAAGCGTGTTGCTTTACCTAACTTATCTGAGGCCACACAGGTCATTTGCTCATCAAGCATGGCCTCTATTTCAAGCTCTACAGCGTCATCCAACTTTAAGCCTTGACCATTAAAAAATTTAATGCCGTTGTCGTAATAGGGATTATGTGAAGCGCTTATTACAATACCGGCCTCAGCCCTAAATGTTTGTGCTAAATAAGCAACGGCTGGCGTAGGCATTGGGCCAAGCAGAACAACATCAATACCGGCAGCTATTAAACCCGCTTCAAGTGCCGTCTCAAGCATGTAACCTGAAATACGCGTGTCTTTACCAATAATAACTTTTTTGGTTCCACCTTTTGATAATACACGTCCTGCGGCCCAACCTAGCTTCATTGCAAACTCAGGGTTTATAGGTGCTGTCCCCACTAAACCACGCACGCCATCTGTGCCAAAATACTTTCTTTGTTTCATTCTATTATTCCTTTTATGCACGCTTGGTAAACACCGAGTACATCTGCAGTTTCTTTTACGTCGTGAACACGAATTATTTTTGCACCATTTTGTGCGGCAATAAGAGCGCCGGCTAAACTACCGGCCATTCGTTCACTCGTGTCTCTGTTTAACAGATTGCCAATCATCGACTTACGAGATAACCCCGCTAATAATGGCAAACCTAATTTATTAAAATCATTAAACTTGGTTAAAATTTCGTAGTTATGGCTTAATGTTTTTCCAAATCCAAAGCCAGGGTCAAGAATAAGCTGTTGAGCTTTTATCCCAATTGTCTCACAGGCATTAATGCGACTTTTAAAAAACTCATTAATATCGCCCATTAAATCATTATACTGAGGAGACGTTTGCATACTTCGGGGCTGACCCTGCATGTGCATTAAGCAAATTGCGATGTTTTCAAATTGCGCAACAACATTCAGTGCGTCAGGCTCTTGTAATGCGCGAACATCATTTACCATATCTGCACCAGCTAAAATAGCTTGCCTCATCACCTCAGCTTTACTCGTATCGACAGAAATAACACAATCACTCTGAGCGCGTATTGCTTTTATTATTGGCACCACTCGTTCAAGCTCATCATCAAGGCTAACTGTCTGAGCACCAGGGCGAGTAGACTCACCACCAATATCTATTATTTTTGCGCCATCACTTAATAGTTTTATTGCGCGCTGTACAGCGAGATTAGGGTCTATAAACTTCCCACCATCTGAAAATGAATCTGGGGTTACATTTAATATACCCATAATCACAGGCTCAATTAAATTTAGTTCTCGACCATTTGGTAAATTAATAACATTATTCATCGTGAGCCTTGTTTGCATTTCAGCATCCAAACACACTCTAACTATAAATTAGAGCGAAATTAAAACCGATACAAAAAAGCCCCGAAGTACGGGGCTTTTTTAGTATTTTAACGATTATTCAGCTTTGTCATCAACATTTGTTTCATCTTTTTTAGACGATTCTGTTGTTGATTGGCTTTCATCATTAACAGGCTCCTTTACAGAATCTGTTTTTGCAGCTTTTGGCTCATGACGGTCATGAGCATCGCGTGGCTCACGCACTGGCTGACGCGCCATTAAATCGTCAATTTGCTTAGCATCAATCGTTTCATATTTCATTAACGCGTCTTTCATTGAGTGAAGAATATCAATATTCTCTTTCAATATTTTTTCGGCACGCTCGTAGTTTCTATCTGAAAATAAACGAACCTCAGCGTCAATTACTTTAGCTGTATCATCCGACATGCTAGATGCACGACTACCGCCACCACCCATGTACATTTCGTTTTGATCTTCAGCGTAAAGTAGTGGTCCTAATTTTTCGCTTAGACCCCAATGTGTAACCATTTTGCGTGCTATGTCTGTTGCACGTTCAATATCGTTACTCGCACCGGTAGTCACTTTGTCTGCACCGTAAATAAGTGCTTCAGCGATTCGACCACCATAAAGGCTAGAAATCATTGATTCTAATAGCTCTTTAGAATGGCTAACACGATCTTGCTCTGGTAAATACATAGTCACACCTAGCGCACGGCCACGTGGAATGATAGATACTTTATAAACAGGGTCATGCTCTGGCACCATGCGTCCAACAATTGCATGGCCGGCTTCGTGGTATGCCGTCATTTCTTTCTCTTGCTCGCTCATCACCATGGTCTTGCGCTCTGCGCCCATCATGATTTTGTCTTTAGCAGCATCAAACTCAGCCATGTTTACAACACGTTTGTTACCACGTGCCGCGTAAAGTGCGGCTTCGTTAACTAAGTTAGCTAAATCAGCACCCGAAAAACCGGGTGTACCGCGAGCAATAACAGCTGCATCAACGTTGTCACCTAATGGTACTTTACGCATGTGCACTTTAATGATTTGTTCACGACCGCGTATATCAGGTAAACCAACTTCTACTTGACGGTCAAAACGACCAGGACGAAGTAATGCCGGGTCTAGTACGTCTGGGCGGTTAGTCGCAGCAATAACAATGATGCCTTCGTTACCACCAAAACCATCCATTTCTACAAGCATTTGGTTTAATGTTTGTTCGCGCTCATCGTTACCGCCGCCCATACCTGCGCCACGTTTACGACCTACTGCATCAATTTCATCGATGAAGATAATACAAGGCGCTGCTTTTTTGGCTTGTTCAAACATGTCACGTACGCGCGATGCGCCTACACCAACAAACATTTCAACAAAGTCAGAACCCGAAATTGTGAAAAATGGTACTTTTGCTTCACCCGCAACAGCTTTAGCAAGCAATGTTTTACCAGTACCTGGTGGGCCAACCATTAGTACACCTTTAGGTATACTACCGCCTAATTTTTGGAATTTAGACGGGTCGCGCAGGAAGTCGACCAATTCGGTAACGTCTTCTTTTGCTTCATCACAACCAGCAACATCAGCAAAGGTTGTTTTAATTTGGTCTTCGCTCATTAAACGTGCTTTGCTCTTGCCGAATGACATAGCGCCTTTGCCGCCACCGCCTTGCATTTGACGCATGAAGAAAATCCATACACCAATAAGCAGTATCATCGGGAACCAAGAAATAAATATGCTTGCTAAAAATGATTGCTCTTCAGGCTTTACACCTTTCACGTTTACATCACTTTTAAGTAAGTCATTTAAAATGTCTTTGTCGTAGATTGGCATAATGGTTTGAAAGCGCTCACCATTATTTTTAGTACCTGTGATTGTTCCACTGGTGCTCTCTATTGCCACTTCTTGTATTGAGCCATTTCGGGCATCTTTTACAAACTGACTGTAACTTGTTTGACGGTCGATTTGCTCGCCACCATTAAAGCTCTGAAAGACTGACATAAGCACAACTGCAATGACCAGCCATAGTATTAAATTTTTCGCCATATCGCTCAAGGGGTTAACCTCTTGTATCCAATTAATTTAAATTCAACTAAACGCCAAGCAACTGTACTACAGTTTGTATCCAGTCGCTACTATATATACTTCCCGAGAACGGGCACGTGAGGCATCAGGTTTGCGTATTTTCACTGCTTTAAAACTATTACGTACTTCCTGCAAGTATTGATCAAAGCCTTCTCCTTGGAAAACCTTAACAATAAATGCACCATTTTTCTTTAGAACTTGATTACACATATCTAGCGCAAGCTCAACTAAGTACATGCTTCCAGCTTGGTCTACTGAGTTATTACCACTCATATTCGGTGCCATATCAGAGAGTACCACATCAACATTTTTTCCATCAATGCGTTTTAGTAAAGCATCTAACACGGCTTCTTCGCGAAAATCACCTTGTAAAAAATCTACACCGGCTAAAGAGTCCATAGGTAAAATATCACAAGCAACAACCTGCCCTTTGTCACCTACTTTTTCGGCTAAATACTGTGACCAACTACCTGGGGCTGCCCCTAAATCCACCACAGTCATACCAGGGCGAAGTAACTTATCTCTATTTTGTACTTCATCTAATTTAAAAACCGCTCTTGAACGCCAGCCTTTTTTTTGCGCTTCCTGAACATATTTGTCATCAAAATGTTCTTTCAACCATCGCTGTGAACTGGCTGACTGTTTTTTATTTGTCATAAATTACACGCAACTAATTAGTAATATTCTCTAGATGGCGTTAGAATACCCTTAATTCAAGCCATATTCAGCAAAATTTGTATAAACATGACATTATCAAATAAACAAAAGCAGTTTTTAAAAGGCGAGGCACATAGCCTCAAGCCTGTAGTTTTACTAGGTTCTAACGGTTTAACCGAAGGCGTAGTGATGGAAATTCAAAGCGCATTAGAAATTCACGAATTAATCAAAGTTAAAGTACCAACTGACGATCGTGAAACCAAAGCGCTTATTTTTGAAGCAATCGTTCGTGAAACAGGTGCGACAAAGCTTCAAACAATTGGCCACACAATTGTGCTTTACCGCCAAAGCCCTGAGAAAAAAATTCAACTGCCGCGTAACTAATTTACTTTTTGTATAATTTATCGCTTTAAATAAAAAACCAGCTATCAGCTGGTTTTTTTATTTATTTACCTCTGAATTCTAAAAAGTAAAATTCATTTCTAAGTCTTTGAGTAAATATTTGATTTCTGCATGATGCTTTTTTTTGCTTAACAAAAAATAGCGTGAAAACTGCATTTCACTCATTGGTTCTATTTCTTCATTTGAAAGCAACGTTGCAAGTTCTGGAGTTGTATTACTATGACCAATCACAGCAACTACGCCATTCAAAGAAAGTATCTGGTTTTTTAAATCTGCCAAATCTCTAGCATTGTAAATCTTTATTTCAGAATCAAAATGCGTAGCAAGGGGACCTGCTGTTTGTAAAGTACGTTTATAGTTACTACTAAATACATGAACCCTATCGTATTGTTTAAATAATGAAACTAAATGCTGAGCCCGCTTATTGCCTTGTTGTGTGAGCTCCGGGTTTATTCCCGCTAATTTTTCACTATGGCGAAAAAGGTATATTTTTTCTGGAGCCGAAAATACATATTGGCTATTAAATAAAACTGCACATAAAAAAATAAAAACACCGTATTTTACTTTCATATTGTCTGCTCACGTTTGTACTTCAACAAACGATTAATAAACTCGGTTGTTAACTCATTAATTAACCCTGTCTCGGCGTTTAACACCAAGCTAAAGCCAATATTTAAATGGGGGAATACCACTAAGTCGCTTCTGTATCCTTGTACCCAACCACTGTGGTAATACAAGGTTTCATTGTCGTAATTGTATACTCGCCAACCTAAACCGTAATAAGCTTCGTTTAACTGTTTTTTCCACACCCTGCGGTACATTTCTTTTTTAGTGCGTGTATAGGGCCGAGTTTGTTTAGACAAAGCATCAAGTGATAACACCTCAGGGTAGTGACCTAATTGCGCCTTTAACCAGATAGCCATATCGCTTGCACTGGCATTAACACCAGCTGCTGGTCCAACTTTGTAGTAATTTTTTTTAAGCTTTGCAGTGTACCAACGTTTTTTCCCACGTACGTGCGGTAAAGCGTAATTACTATCAACCACCATGGCTTCATAACCCAAGCTAGCATCAACCATATCAAGTGGCTGAAAAATGCCTTCATTTAGCCATTGTGAATAATCTTTATTTGTACTTTTTAAAATAACATCATCAATTAAACTAAACATGACGTTTTGATAACCGTAGCATTTACCAGGCTCGCAAATAGGTTTAACCGTCACTAACTTTTGTACTATATCGGAATAATCCATTCGCGACTCAATTAAATTGTCATATGCGTTTGGCACCAAGCCGCTAGAATGGCTAAGTAAGTGATAAACTTTTAAGTTTTTTTCGTATTCTGTGCCTATAAAATCAGGTAAGTAATTACTGACGGAGTTATCTAATTTTATGAGCCCATCACTAGATAATTTTGCAGCCAGAGAGCCTGCAAATGTTTTAGACACCGACGCCAGTCTAAAACGAGTGTGAACATTAACCTTTTGACCATTTCGGGCTTTTGTTCGTCCGACCGCATGGATGTAATCACTATTGCCTAAATTAACTATCGAAAGTGCAGCTCCTGGAATGCCTTTACTCGTGAGTTTTTTTTCTGCGTAACGGCCATACTTTTTTACAAAACTATCCCAATTTGGGTCTTGCTGCGCTGCAAAACTAACGGTTGCATACACAAAACACACTGCAGTTAAGCAATACTTTAAAAGTGGTAAGCGCTTCATTTTTTAATACTTTATCTTTTTAACTGCCTCTGTATGCATAATATCATGAACTTTTCTTTGGACTAACGTACAATACAAAAATTATTGTACTTTTTGTGGGTGTTAAGTATTTATGCGTTTTTTAGTTGTATTACTTTTTGTTTTATTTTCATCAGGTTGTGCCATTACCAAACAACCAGCAGAACCTTTGGCTATGCCGTTAAAGCCAGCATTAACAACGCAAACGTATCAGCTTAAATACCAAACAGAGCATGCTTCACCAAAAGTGAAGTCGGTGCAATTGCCTGCACACAAAGTTTTACAAAATCAAACTGTAAAAATAATTACCGATAAAGCAAGTGTAACCGACACTCTACTATCGCAAATAAGCCAAGCACTTAACGATAAACAGCTTAAAGTTACGAGTAAAAATAACAGTGATTACACGCTGACTATTCAAAAGCTCGACTTAACATTTAAAGAAAACACACAGTATTCAATTGCCACACCTGAAAAGCCATTTGTCTTGTTTGAAAATATTGCAAAGCAATACCCAACGCAGCAATGTGCATCTATTTTTGCAGAAGTTAATATGCGTTTAACACACAAAGCGTCTGGCGATGTGGTGTGGTTTGCAACGTCGTCAATAGATAGTGCCAGCTTTCACAGAGAGCCGCTAATTTACAGCTTAAGTGAAGAACAAAGAATTACAAACGAACTAGAGGTTGTTGCATTTATCCACCAGCAAAACACAGAAGAAGCACGTTTAGCTAGAGTGGGTAAAGAGGTGAAAATCCCTGAGTATCAAATGCTGTCTAAATTATCTAGCCTAAGTAAGTTAAGTGGTCCGTGTAGCCGCACAGAAGTCAGTGCTCTAACACCTATGATGCAATTTTACTTAAGCAGTATATTAATAGATAAAATTAAAGTTCAGTAAAAGTAACATTTGCTACATTTTTTTACAGATTAAGGGTACACCTTAACAATATACTACGCACTATAACAACAAATAATCAGGCTCAACGTGGATGAAATATACCTTACTTAACCGTACTCTTTTTAGTATTGTCTTGTTCAGTTTGAGCCTTATAGCGACCTCAGCCCAAGCAAGTAATCGTTATTATGCAGACAACACCCTTGAGCCCACTCAAGGCTTTGCATGGGACTGGAGCGCAGGGGCAAGTTATTTTGTAGAAGATACTTACCTAGTCGGCACCAATGCCTACGACACCGATTTAGAGCTCGATTTAAGCCTTGCTGTATCATACGACCGATTTTATCTCGACTTTGACCATAACCAACTCAGTGGCGGTCTTATTATCGGCTACAGTATCATTGATAAGTATGATTGGGGCTTGGATATACTGGGCACGAACACCCAAGCAGGCTTTGACGAAAAAGGGCTTGGCTTTTATAACAGTGGTGTAATTGCAGAGCTTGATGGCATAAAGTCTCGTCGCTATGATTTTGGTGTTGGCCTAAGGCTTACACGCCGATTCGAAAACTCTCAAATTTCATTTGAATACCTTTATGATGTTTCTGGCGCCCATAACAGCTGGGTTGTTAACACCTTCTTTAGCCAAATTTTACCGTGGCGAAACTGGGAATTTAGATCCGGTGTTGGCGTAAGTGCTTATTCAGCTGATTTTACAAATTATTATTTTGGCATTGACCAAGAAGAAGTAGCCGAAAACCGACCTTTTTATGATGCACATGCAAGTACCAGCCTAATATTTGAATTTCATGCTGAATACCCAATAAGCCAAGATTGGGTTTTTCTAGCTGGCTTTCTTTCCACATGGTTTTCAGCAGAAATCGACGACAGCCCAATTATTTCTCAAGGGTATCAGCATAAAGCCAAGGTAGGCCTACGTTATGTTTTTTAGATGGTTTTGTTTGCTAATAATTTTTCTTGTATCAGCGCTTGCGCAATCTAGCGATACACAAAATACTTTAACCGCGGTTCCTGATACGTGCGTAGCTCTTCGTGAAGGGCGCGATTGTTATGCCGACGTTGTTATTACGTGGCACCAACCCATTATTGGTAATTATTGCCTACGCGATGCAACATCAAAATACATTATGCAATGTTGGCTCAAACAGCAACAAGGCACATTAAATTACGCATTTGATTCTAAGCAAAGTATCGCATTTGAACTATTTGATAGTAATACATCAAAAATAATTGGCACTGCAGAAGTAAAACTTCAGTGGGTATATCAAAACAGACAAAAAAAGCGTCGCTGGCGATTATTTTAGCCACTGCATTAAGGATAATTTATGGATAATTACGGCACTATTTTATTAGTAGAAGATGATGCATCATTGGCTCAGTGGGTAGCCGAATACCTAACTGAACAAGGCTACACTACCCATGTTTGTCACCGAGGTGATGAAGTTGTCAGTCAGGTAAAAACCTTGAACCCAAGCATTGTCCTACTTGATATTATGTTACCTGGTCAAGATGGCATCAGTGTATGTAGAGAACTTCGTAGCTTTTATAATGCGCCTATTATTATGCTTACAGCACGTGATGAAGAAATGGATGAAGTTATAGGTTTAGAGGTAGGTGCGAGCGATTATATAATGAAACCAGTACGCCCGCGCGCTTTGCTCGCTCGTATAAAAGCGGCGCTTCGTCAAAGCAGTGAGCCCAATAAATTGGAAAAAGTAGAAAGCACAATTTCGGTCGGTTCGCTTAATATTAATACCGAATCGAGAAACGTGAAATTTAACGGCCAAGACGTTAATATCTCCAGTGCAGAATATTTACTTTTGCATTATTTGGCAAGTAATGCGGGCCAAGTTGTATCACGTGATGCGGTTTTTAAAGCCACTAAAGGACGTGAATACGACGGACTTGATAGAAGTGTCGATGTGCTTATTTCTGCACTAAGAAAAAAGTTTAGCGACGACCCACAAAACCCTGAAAAAATTAAGACAATTTGGGGGCGTGGTTACTTGCTCGTCTCTACTGCATGGTAACTTACAGCTGTATGCTTAAATGAAAAAGTTTTACATATCACTACTTGGCAGCGCACTGGTATCTATTGTGGTTTTAGGGTGGCTTATAGACGCCTTTAGCCAGCAAGCACATACCCCACAAGACGAATTTAGTGTGCAAAGTAAAATGATGATGGGATTTAGTAAACAACTGGCAAATATTCCCACCTCTGAACGTGGCGCATATGTTAAGCAGCTAGGTGAAGAGTTTGATCTATCAATCGATTATAAACCTAATGAATCACTTGCTTTACCTCCTTCATTATTACTTCAAATGCATGCTGTTGGCGGATTGATTTTAGAAGATCAGCAAGGTTTTTATATGCTGTATAGCAACCAAGCGCTAAACCCCTTTCATATTTCTATGCGACTTAAAAAAAGCGCAGACACCGATAAACGAAATGATATATTTTTAACTTTGCTTTTTTATGCTGGCTTATGCATTTTAATGGGATTCATTATTGCGCCACTCGCTAAGCGACTAAGTGTACTCAATGAGGCTGCTAAACAGTTTGCATCAGGCAATACACAAGCCAGAATTAACGCCTCGCATTTCACGTATATAAGAGATGTAGAGTTAACGTTTAACCGTATGGCGAGCCAAATTGAAAAACTTGTCGCTGAGAATAAATTAATGGCATCAAGTTTATCGCACGATATACGCACCCCTATTGCCTGTCTTCGCTTTGGCTTAGATGCCGCCTTAGATACCCATGATGAGAAAAAAATAAAAACCTATTTAGAGCGTATGGAAAACGATTTAGATCATATGGAATCCATGCTTAAAAGCTACTTAGCGTTTGCAACACTTGAGCAAAACGCAAACAAATTGACGTACTCTTCTACAAATATAAAGCATTACCTTGAAGACATTTTAGTTCAGCTTGCCCCAAAGTTAGAATCACAAATGCTAAGTGCTGATCTTAATAGCTCAACTGACATTATTGTGGCCGACCTTCATTGGTTAGCACGTGCAATTACAAACCTGCTGACCAATGCCTGCGATTTTGCCGAACAATATATCTACTTGAGCGCCAAGGTTCACGAACGCCAACTTATCATAACTGTTGAAGATGATGGCCCAGGGATTGCCCAAGAAAACTTTAAAAATGTATTAAGCCCATTTTTTAGAGAAGAAGATCATAGAAACCGCGCAGATAAAAGCTATGGCCTTGGCTTGGCTATTGTTGAAAAGGTCGCTGACTGGCATAACGGTACTATTTCTGTCAGCAAAAGTAAGCACTTAGGCGGAGCCTGCTTTACCCTTAGTATTACCCAGCATTATAAATCGTAAAGTATAAATTACGCGGTGTAATTAACATTTTTAAAACAAAATCAACCCATTAATTTTAATCTACTCCTAACATTTACTAAAAACAGCGCATTAATCACACCACTGGAAAACTAAATTATGTGGGATCAGCAAATAAGCACTTTTTATTTTTTTACATTTCCAGTAGATTGTCAGCGCCGTTAAAAAACAGAGAAGTATAATAATATGAGCGCAGTTAGAGGCGAGTTTAGTTCTCGCTTTGGATTTATTATGGCCGCCGCCGGCTCTGCCGTAGGTTTGGGCAACATATGGGGCTTTCCCACACAAACAGCCAGTAATGGTGGTGCCGCATTTTTAGTTGCCTATTTAGTGTTAGCTTTCTTTTTAGCTTATCCTGCGCTAATGGCCGAACTCATGATTGGTCGGCACGGGCAAGCCAACGCAGTCGTTTCTTTAACTAAAGTATCTAACAAACCTTGGCAAAAACACTTTGCATTTATTGTCGGCTTTGGGGGTATTTTATGCGCCGGCTTTATACTTAGTTTTTATGCTATTGTTGCAGGCTGGATGCTCAGTGCAACAGCCCAGCCTATCGCCGCCTTGGCCGGAGCTGACGCAGCATCAACCTGGCTAAGCGAGCAATCACTTACTCGCAATGTTATTTTTACCCTCGTTTTTATTGTTTTAACAATAGCAATCATTAGCCGTGGTGTTGAAAACGGTATCGAAAAATGGTCAAAGCGCTTGATGCCCGCTTTATTGGGTATTTTATTTTTATTAATTGCTTATGTACTGACTCAAGAAGGTGCAATGGAAGGGTTAAAAGCCTACTTGTTACCTGACTTTTCGTCTATTTTTGACACTCAGTTAATTGTGAGCGCATTAGGTCAAGCGTTTTTCTCATTATCACTTGGCACAAGCGTTATGATTATATACGGCTCGTATATTAGTAAAAAAGAAAACCTAGTCTCTCTCGGTGCATACGTTACGTTAATTGATGTGTTTATTGCCTTTGTTGCTGGCTTACTTATTATCCCTGCTATGTATGTAGCTCAAGCACAAGGTGTTGAGATATTTTCTGCCAGCGGAAAATTACTCTCAGAAGATACTTTAGTATTTCAGGTATTACCCGCTTTATTTGAAGGTATGGGCAGTGTAGGTTTATTTGTTGGCTTTGCATTTTTTGCCCTAATGAGTATAGCTGCGCTCACTTCGTCAATATCAATGCTTGAAGCACCTGTTTCCTATGCTGTAGAACGCTTTGCCTTGAAGCGCATTCAAGCAACGTGGGTCATTGGGGCCTTGATAGCAGTTGTTAGCATTACGATTGTGTGTAACCTAGGCGCATTATTTGGTTTAGTGATCACACTTACCACTAAGGTTGCGCAACCATTACTTGGCTTAATGTGCTGTATTTTTGTAGGCTGGATTTGGTACAGAAATTCATTACTACAAGCCATTCAACAGGGCAATCCCGAGGTACAAACTACGCTATTTTGGAAAATATGGCCTTGGTATACTAAGTTTGTGTGCCCTATCGCAATAGGTGCAGTGTTTGTCCACTCGTTATTAAGCTAACAACAACTCATATAAAAGCCCACACTTGTGGGCTTTTATATGAGTATAAATTTAACTAGCCTAGTTAATTTTTAGTATCATATCTTGATGCGGTATACCGTCCTCTAAATATGCATCCCCTGTACACTTAAAACCAAATAACTCATAAAAATCCAACAAATAGGTTTGCGCACCGATAACTATGTCCCGTTCAGGCCAATGCGTTTTACAACACGCAATTGCCTGTTCAACCAATTTATTAGCGATCCCCTTTCCTCTGTGATGCTCACTCACTAAAACACGCCCAATTGCGCTGTACTGTCCGTTTTTTTCATAACAACGGGCGTAGCTCATTAACTGCATATTATCTAACGTATAAATATGCTGAGTAGTTTCAGAATTATCAACATCATCCAGCTCAGGGTAAGGGCACTTTTGCTCTACAACAAATACGTCTACGCGCCCTTTCATAATTGAAAACAAGGTATGAGGGGTCAGTTTATCAAATGGTTCACAGTTAAAATGCATGGTAATCCTTAAACAAAAACCCAGCAGAAGCTGGGTTTAGTATCGCTATAGTACGAAATGAAAATAAAATTACATTCATCGCTGTATAGTGTAAAAAAGTATTAAGCGAATAAACGCTCTAACTGATCACATAACTGAGACAAGTTTACATGGTCATGTTCAATGGTAACATCAATATACCCATCGCCTCTAAATGCACGGTCAAGCTCAATTAAAACGTGAGTTTTGTGGGCTTCTGGTACAAATGACAACTCGATTTCTTGAATTCCAAATAAGCTTCTGCTGTTAGGTTTATATTCAAGCTCTTGGTAACAACCTGAAACAGAAGCAAACGTAGAGGCACGTAAAAAACCTTTTTCAACATCAGCTTTAGATAAACTAAACCCTAATTTATCCATTGCCTGCATACACGTTTTAACTGCTTCATTTGGATAAATATGAAGATGGTCTTTATCTGTTGGATCTAATGCTAAGTCAATATCTAGTCCAGTTTCTAACCAAACATGGGACTGGTTGTAACCTGCGTTAATTTCAGTGATCGGTGTTTCTGAATGCAAACGCGCTTCAAAAGGTATGCTTTTTACGTCACCGGGTTCCAACTTACCTATATCTGTAATTCGCCATTGATCAATTACATGATTAGTAAAATAATCACCTTCATCACCAGCCACTTTAACACGGGTCATTAGTAATAAATCTAAGCCTGCAATTTCTTGGCTAACGTCACCTGCTGTAATGACAATATTAGCGTTAAAAAGTTGCCCTGGTTGCAGATGTTCAGTCTCTAAAATAGTGTCAACTTTTGCTGCACCAATACCAACTGATGCTAAAATTTTTTTAAACATATAATTCTCCTTAAGCTGAGCCGCTCTTAAATATGCCCTAACTTAAACGTCTTCGTTATCTCATCTTAACCATAATTAAAAGCCGTTGTCAGTTTAAAAGTAGGATTTAAATGCTTTTAACGGTTAAATATGCATGATTTGTGCGTTTATTATCCAAATAACGTGTTAAAAGCGACTAAATAAACAAAGCTCAAGTGGTATATTTAATTTTCATTAATCGCTGTTTTTAGCTACACTGCAATACCAAATGATGTAATTTTAAGTATTATGGAACTAATCTACTTTGCTACCGCATTTGTGTGTGGTTTTGCCATTTATCAATTAAAACTTCCCCCTCTTATTGGCTTTTTACTTGCGGGCTTTGCGCTGAATCTAGCAGGTTATAAAAGCACAGAATTACTTGATACAATCGCCGCATTGGGCGTTACTTTATTGCTGTTCAGTATTGGCTTAAAACTTAAAGTAAAAAGTTTAATAAAACCCCAAGTGTGGGCACCTGCTTCCCTTCATATTATATTTAGTAGTGCTATTTTTAGCGGTTTCATGTTGTTATTAGGTGTGTTTGCCCTACCTCTTTTTGTTGACTTGAGTTGGCAAAGTGCCCTATTGGTCGGCTTTGCTCTTAGCTTTTCAAGCACTGTATTTGCTGTAAAGGTACTAGAAGAGCGCGGTGAAATGGCAAGCCTACACGGTAAAATCGCTATTGGTATACTTGTAATGCAAGATATTTTTGCGGTTATATTTTTAGCTATTAGTACAGGAAAAGTACCGAACATTTGGGCGCTGGCTATTATTATTGCCTTGCCTTTAATACGCCCTATTATGTATTTTATGCTCAACCGTTCTAAGCATGGTGAACTGCTGCCCTTATTTGGTTTCTTTTTTGCGCTTGTTGCTGGTTATAACGCATTTGAATTTGCAGGCCTTAAAGGTGATTTGGGTGCGCTGATCATAGGCATGATGTTTGCCCCACATAAAAAAGCGGGCGAGCTATCAAAATCCTTACTCAACTTAAAAGATATTTTACTTGTCGGTTTTTTCTTAAGCATTGGTTTAAATGCTGAATTAACAGTTGATTCGCTTATCATTGCCATTGTGCTTATTTTTGTACTCCCTGTTAAAGTTATTCTTTATTATGTGTTTACTAACGCGTTTAAATTACGTGCACGTACCTCGCTACTTACCGCATTTACCTTATCTAACTACAGTGAATTTGGCTTGATTGTATGTGCTGTTGCAGCTTCAACAGGTATTATTACCCCTGAATGGTTAGCCGTTATGGCTATTGCGGTATCTATTACCTTTGTTATTGCCTCACCCCTTAACAAACGCTCTAATGAATTATATGTAAAAGTAGAAAGCTGGTTAGTAAAGTTTGAAAGCAAAACACGCCTAGCCGAAGAATTACCAGTAAACCTTAATGATACAAAAATTGTTATTTTTGGTATGGGCCGTATTGGCACCGGTGCTTATGAAACTATTAATATGACTCACCCCAATTTAGTAGCGGGTATAGATATAAAACCCGAAGTTGTCGATAAACATATAAGTAGAGGCCGTAAAGTACTGATTGCAGACGCTACCGACCCTGATTTTTGGCAACGTGTAAACCACTCTCACGTTGAAATGGTCATGTTAGCAATGCCAAAACACATGCAGAACATTTTTGCATTAGAGCAGCTTCAAGCTTCAGGTTACACAGGGCAAGTTACTGCAATTGCAAACTACCCAGATCAACAAAAAGAGCTTGAAAATATGGGAGTTCATTCAACCTATAACTTTTACTTAGAAGCAGGAAGTGGTTTTGCTGAACATGTAAAACAAGAGTTGTTTGGTGAAAAATAATATTTACTATGTGTAAAGGCACAAAACAATCCTTTATTATTAGTAAATAAATAAAAAGCAATTGTATTTACATTCCTTTACAAGTGCATGCACCACGTCTGCAAAAAACAGGTAAACTGTCTTCGTTGGTTAAATATAACCCATGTTAAATACAACCTAGTTAGACTCCAGCTAACAAAAGTTGTGTCGGGCTTTTTACACCAACAAAAATTCTTAAATCAGAGGGCCTACTCCCTCACTCAATAGGCTGTTTCTTGCCCGTCACAGCCTATTTTATTACTCTAAAATACCTTACACTAACCCCATTGATACACTTAAAAGCAAACCTATGGATCCGGAACAATTAAAAATTGCAATAAACACTAAAATGCCATTTGGAAAATATTCAGGTCGTCCATTATTATTACTTCCCGAACCTTACTTAGTTTGGTTTAAGCAGCAAGGTTTTCCAGATTCAAAACTAGGCAGTCAGTTAGCTATGATGTACGAGGTTAAACTAAATGGCTTAGAGCAAATGCTTATGCCATTGCTAGAAAAAAAATAAAATTTTACGAAACTATTTTATAAATTGGCGGTCTATTTAATTGCTACTTGTTGATTTTGGTTTTAACCACAAAAAAAGCGCCTTTTGGCGCTTTTTTTATTTTTTAGTTTTGCTCTATGGGTAAGCTAATAATGAACTTTGCTCCACCTAAAGACGAATGTTCAATACAATAACTTCCCTGATGCCAAGCAATAATTTTAGCAACAATCGCTAACCCAAGGCCAAATCCACCTGTTTTTTTGCCTCTACTTTTATCAAGCCGCGTAAAGGGCTTAAATACGTTTTCTCGCTCTATTTCAGCAACGCCCCTGCCATCATCTTCAATTACAAACTGTACTTCGTTATGCTGAGTAACAAGCGATATTTTAACTTGGCTATTAGCGTATTTAATTGCATTGCCAATTAAATTTTGAAAAGCGCGCGCCATAAAATGCGGATCACATTGGTAAATCAGGCTACTTGGTAATGCTTCATCCAAACTAATTTTCTTATCAAAATTAAGCTTTTCAACGCTAACTTTTATTAACTCAACCAAATCAGTTGGGTATGGTTGTAGGCTAGGTTGTTGAGAGTCTAGTTTTGCGTAATCAAGCATCTCAGAAACTAAACTTTCAAGCTCATTAATATCGCTGTTCATATTAGCAATATAAACTTCACTTTTTTCATCTGATAAACGTTCATCTAGCATTACTGTTGCAAACTTTAAGCGAGCTAAGGGGGTTCTAAATTCATGAGAAACCGACGAAGTCAGCTCTTGTTGAGCGTTTAATAAAAAACTGATGCGTTGTTGCATTAAACTGAGTGTTTCAGTAATTGGTAAAAAAAACGACTTGGAAGTATCAGAGAGTTGAAAGTCTTGAGCACCTTCAACGGCTTTACATGCATTACGCAATTTAGAGAAGTCACGCCAAAGTAGAAAGCTCCATAAGCCTACAGGAATCCCCACTATAGTGAGCAATAATACGTATGGCCATACAGAGGTCGTTACGGGGGTATCTAATCCTATAGGCCCTACCTGCAAAAGCTCATTGTCATTGAGGGTAATATACCAAACAACTCGCTGTTGTTTGTCATATAAATACAGATAGTGCTGACTATTTAACTGAGCCAGTTGTTTTTGAGGTAGTGCTAAATCAGCACGACTAATAACAAGGCTTTTGTAGTGCTCCTTTAATTTTGCTAATCCATTGGGTGTTTGTGAAAGCAGCCAAAGCGACTGCCCAAATTCGTCATCAAGAAAAACGTGCTGTTGCGATTCATCATATGGCCATAATTGTTCTATAACACCGCTAACAACAAACAATGAAACCACAATATAAATATATAAACTTGCAAACAGCTTTCCCATTAATGCCTATTAACCTTGTATTTAAAGATCCCACGCATCGGAAACAAATAAGTAGCCTTGACCCCATACTGTTTTTATACGAAATGGCTTGTCGCTATTATCACCCAGCTTTTTACGGATACGCGACACTCGAACATCAACGGTGCGATCGAGCCCGTCATATTGGCGACCAATCATATGTTGATGTACATGCTCTCTACTAAGCACTTGGCCAGCGTTTGAGGCTAACAACCAAAGTAACTCAAACTCATGCGACGTTAACACTATCTCTTTGTCAGATAATTGCACTATACGGCTAGTCTTATCAATGATTAAATCACCAAACTGTAATTCTTCACTCGTTTTTGTCACTGTTTGACCACGGCGCAATAGCGCATTGACTCTTGCGAGTAACACACGAGGCTCAGCTGGTTTAATAACATAATCATCTGCGCCAAGTTCTAAACCCAATACTTGGTCAAAATCTTCGCTTTTAGCGGTTAACATTAAAATTGGTAAAGAAAACTTATCACGCACTTGACGACACACGCTAAATCCATCTTTGCCCGGCAACATAACATCTAAGATCATTAAATCGGCGTGATTATTTTCTAAATAACTAAACACCTCATCACCACGTTCTAAAACTGCGACTTCTAATCCATTATGTTCAAGGTAATCTTTTGTGAGTTGCTGTAAACCAAGATCATCTTCAACAAGTAGAATTTTTGGCATTGATTGCTCCTAAATTAAAAAAAGCTCCATGGTGAACGAAGCCGACGCCTACTTTTTTGTACATGAGTACTTTGTACTTCAACCTGTGCTTTAGCTATTAACACGCCAGATTTCGAATTGATTAAGGAGTATATGGTTTCGACCTGAACACGCGCTTTATAATTAAACTCTCCTGCGCGCTGCTGTTGCCAGCAATGTATCTTTTTACTCTGTTCATATATGCAAACGTCCCCCACCACATCGCCCTGCCATTCAAACTTTAAATCAAGATCGCAAAAGTCCTGTACCTGAGAAATGACACAAACTTTGGGTGACACAGTAAACGACGCAGCTTGCGCATTACCGAGGGGGATAAGTAGTGGCGCTAAAAATAAAATGACCATTAGATGTTTCATATTAAAAAGTGCGTTCGAATCCTATAAATGCAGTCATTGAATAGTCACGCTCTAACAGCGGACTATCATTAATAGCCGAGTAGTCATAATAAGCTAAATGGAAACGAACAGAATATTCATCTCTTAAGGGTAATCGCCCATCAATTTTTGCATAAGGTTGCCAACTGCTGGCAACCTCAACATGGCCCAATAAAGTTTCGCCGTCTTTAAGGCCATAATAATAGGTATTTAGTTCCGCAGATTTATAATTTAAACCAAACGATGGTTTAATATTTACGGGCCCAAGTTGAGTATGGTATTGCCACTGTAATGCACCGCGAACACCGTTATAAACATTTGTCACATCATGCAGTAGTTGAACAGAAAACACATGGTGATCACTCACATAATGATAAGCAACCCCTGTGTCTAAGGCTAGGTGGCGTTTATGTAGGTCATTTAAATTAACATTTTTTACTGATGAGGCCTCTGCAGCCTGCAAATAAAAAGGGCTATCTGCACTGCTGCTTTGCAGCGTAAGCACATTACTTGGATGCCAATCTATAAAAAAACGAGACTCAGTATTAAGCTCGCTAACAACGTTAAATTGGTGTTTAGAAGTTTGAAGTAAAGAATAGCCTAAACGACCATTATCAAAAAACCAATCTTCAGCATAAAACGCTATTTGAGGAATAACGACTAAAGGAACATTATCACCACCACGCAAAGGATTAGTGATCACACCGACCCCTGCGTTAATACTAAAAATTAGCTGATGAGATTGAACATGCTGCTCTGAGAACTCTTGATCCGAATACGTATTTGGCTTGGCACTTAATGTAAAACAAGTGAGCAAAAAATTTAAACAAAGAATGGTAAATAGAGAGAAATTAAACCGCATCAGCGTAAATCAGAGCATAAGATTATTCATTTACGGATAGTAACAAGGTTACCTAAAACTATCTGTAGCTGATTACAATCATTCACACTTTTTATACACAAAGTAAAAGTTTAAACCCCTTATAAAAATTAGATATCAGGGGCTATTTCTACTCGGTTGCGTCCATGTGTCTTAGCAATATAAAGTGCTCTATCGGCACGCTCAACCAGCACTGAGCTTTTTGTAAACGGTCGTAGCATAGCTAAACCAAAGCTTGCTGATATTGCACGTTTGTTGTTTACATCTTGTTTTTTACGAATAGCTAATTTCGCAATTTCTTGCCTTATACACTCAGCAAAAGCAACTAAATCATTTATGGTGTCAAAATAAGCAGTAATACAAAACTCTTCTCCGCCATAGCGATACACTTTTGCTTTGTCAGTTAAGTTTTCTTTTACTTTTTTTGCCACCAGTTTAATAACTTCATCGCCTTTTTGGTGGCCAAAGTCATCGTTAAATCGTTTAAAGTGATCAATATCAAACATAATCAGTGCAGCAAGGGAGCTTTCTGTCGTTTGCTCTGAGTACTCACGGCAAAAGTCATTAATATCAGAGTCAAATTTACCTCTGTTATAAAAACCTGTTAATGGGTCTGTGTCGGCAGCTTCTTTAGAAAGATTAAGCGCTTCTTTTAAGTCTTTAATTTCATTATATGCAACCGATAGCTTTGTTTGAAATTCGCGAGCAGAGTCTTGCATTGCAATAGACTCATCAGTCAAACGCTCAACACAACCAAGAATATCGTTAAAAGAGTTGGTATCTATCAGGCTGTTTATTTCGTTCTGCGAGTCAATCAGTGAAGTACTAAAACTTTTAGAATGACCAAGTGTGATACTTATATCTTGCTGGATATTTTCAACCGTATTATGAAATTTATCCGACATTTCCTGAAAAAGAGCTAAATCTTCATCACTAAGATGCTTATCAAATATTTCTTTTGCTTTACTTTGAGTGCATGTTTGGTGCTCTGAAATAGCTTGATCTAATTCAATGTTTAAAGACGGTTTATTACCCTGAAAATAGCAATACCAAATAGCATAATTAATAGGTGTTACCGGCATACGGTACTTCACCATCATGGGTACTGCTTTTTTTAAATACTGAGCGGAATGAGAAAGTGATACAGCATTATTCATAAAGAACTCTCAAGCGTCATTTTTATTATTAGCATTCAATGTTAAGTAATAGTAAACCTTTACGCAAGCCATAATAATACTATTTTATGAACTTATTTAACGGTAAAAAAATCTAAATCGCTTTTGCGTCTAAAGTTTGTGCAATATTCCACAAAGCACTAATAGCGGGGTCGTTGAGCTCTTTTCTTAAAACTGCTAAGCCAATGTCAAAGCCTTCAGGGGCTTGCATTTTTGGTGTGAGTATCTGTACTTTGTCTTTTAGTGGGCTGTTATCTAATACTATTTTAGGAACCATTGCTACACCAAATCCTAGGCTAACCATAGAGACCATTGCCTCATGCCCCGCCACTTGTGCATAAATTTTTCCGTGAATATTGTTTTTTCGCCACCACATTTCTAGGCGCTGCCTAGAAAAGCCTTGTTCAGGCACAATAAACTCTAATTCAGACCAATCAAGCTCTGTATTGTTTGATGTTAATTTTTCAGTAATCGTACATTGAACTTTTGGCCCAATAAGTACTAATGGTGAATGGCCTATATCTACAAAAGCAATTTGCGCGGGTAATTTTCCAGGTTTAGCTGCTATTGCCATTGATTCATGACCATCTAGCACACGGTTTATAGCTAACGCAGGGTCGCCCGTATTTAGGGTTATTTCTATATACTGATGCTGCGCTCTGAGTTGCTCTAAAATTTGATGCAAAAAACTATAAGAGGCGGTAACAGAGCAATAAATACTGACTTTTCCATAAATATGTTGCTGTGGCTCTTTCACATTAGCTTTAAATCGTTGCCAGTTAGCAAGGGTAGCAGTGGCGTAATCAATAAAAGACTCCCCCTCTTTTGTTAATTTTACACTGCGGTTATCGCGTATAAATAGCGCAACGCCCACCTCTTCTTCTAGGTGTTTAATATTACGACTTAATGTAGGCGCACTCACATGGCAAAGCTCGCTTGCTCTAGCAAAGTGCAGTGTTTTAGCCAACGCTAAAAAATATTTTAAATGCTTATGATCCATAGCAACACCAGTATTTCATATTTTGAAATACTTTAATTCAAATATATCATTTTACGCAAGCAACATTTTTAAATATGGTGTTTACAAGCGCAAAATAAAGCGCATCTAACAAACATATTTATAGGACACTAACAATGGCGAATTACTTTAATACCTTACCTTTACGCGAACAATTAGCGCAATTAGCGCAATGTGAATTTATGGACGCAAGCGAATTTACAGACGGTGTTAACGCACTTAAAGGTAAAAAACTAGTTATTGTAGGCTGTGGCGCACAAGGCTTAAACCAAGGCCTTAACCTACGCGATTCAGGTTTAGACGTGTCTTATACGTTACGCGATTCAGCTATTGCTGAGCGCCGCCAATCATTTTTAAATGCATCTGAAAACGGCTTTACTGTAGGTACTTACCAAGAGCTAATTCCAACAGCTGACGTAGTACTTAATTTAACGCCAGATAAACAACACACAGCAGTCGTTAACGCCATCATGCCATTAATGAAACAAGGTTCTACACTTGCTTACTCACATGGCTTTAATATTGTTGAAGAAGGCATGCAGATTCGCGAAGATATCACAGTAATCATGGTTGCACCTAAATGCCCTGGTTCTGAAGTACGTGAAGAGTACAAACGTGGTTTTGGTGTACCAACACTTATTGCCGTTCACCCAGAAAACGACCCACAAGGTCATGGCCTAGCACAAGCTAAAGCTTACGCTGCTGGCACAGGTGGTGACCGCGCAGGCGTGCTTAAATCGTCATTCATTGCTGAAGTAAAATCTGACCTTATGGGTGAGCAAACTATTTTATGCGGCATGCTACAAACCGGTTCTATTTTATGTTTTGACAAAATGATTGAAAAAGGAATTGATGCAGGTTACGCATCTAAACTAATTCAATTTGGTTGGGAAGTGATCACAGAAGCCCTTAAATACGGCGGCGTAACAAACATGCTTGACCGTTTATCTAACCCAGCAAAAGTGAAAGCATTTGAACTTAGTGAAGAGCTAAAAGTAATTATGCGTCCACTTTATAATAAGCACCAAGACGACATTATCGACGGTACATTTTCACGTGTAATGATGGAAGATTGGGCAAACGATGATGCTAACCTTCTTAAATGGCGCGCAGAAACCGCAGAAACTAATTTTGAAAAAACACCCGCTGGTGATGTAGAAATCTCAGAACAAGAATTCTTCGACAACGGTATTTTGATGGTCGCTATGGTTAAAGCAGGCGTTGAACTTGCGTTTGAAACTATGACAGCAGCAGGCATTATTGAAGAGTCAGCATATTACGAGTCGCTTCACGAAACACCGCTGATTGCTAATACTATTGCACGTAAAAAGTTATTTGAAATGAATCGTACTATTTCAGACACCGCTGAATATGGGTGTTACTTATATAACCATGCTTGCTTACCATTACTTGCTGACTTTATGAAAAATATCGACACCGATGTAATTGGTAAAGGCCTAGGTGAGCAAAGTAACCAAGTAGACAACAAAGCGTTAATTGAAATTAATACAGCGCTTCGTGAGCATCCGGTTGAAAAAGTAGGTGCTAAATTACGTGGCTACATGTCAGCGATGAAAAAAATTGTTTAACGTTATCCTTTAAGTTTCGCTTGTTAGAAACCAAGCTCACATGCTTTGCGTGTGGGCTTTTTTATGCCTTATAGTTTAGTTAAAAAGAGGCTATTTTTATGTTCATTCGCTTTATTTAACTCTAAATAAATTGTGTGCTAACATCGTATTCTACTTCGTTGTAAAAAATTATTATAAAATGATACAAAACCTTTCTATTACTCAAAAAATCACAGCACTTGGCAGTGGCATCGCTATTTTTGTTGCAGCACTCATTGGCATTACATCGTTATACAGTTCTGAAGATATAATAGAACAACGTATGATTGAGTCTGAGCTACCAGGTAAGCTGCAAACAATTAGTAACCACATTGGCGGTGAAATAAACATGCTAATTGGTGCTGCAGAGCAACTTTCATCAAATGAATTTATTTTACAATGGGCAGAAACTAATAATAACGATGCATTGCTTTTAAAAGAGCTAAACCGCTTGGTAGAACAATACGACTTAGCCACTGCATCGTGGGCTAACCGAAACACCGCACAATACTGGAATCAAGAAGGCTTTTTACGCATACTAAAAAACGATGAAGCCGATGGGTGGTTTTTTGCCTTCAAAGAATCAAGAAAACCCTACTCTATCAGTATTTACCAAGAGTCAGTGAACGACGTAAAAATGTTCATTAACCACCAACAAGTGAATGGTAAAGGTTTAGCAGGGCTTGCAAAAAGCATCACTGACATGCAAAAGCTACTGCAACAATTTAAAATTGAGCAAACAGGATTTGTATTTATTGCTGACAAAAGCGGCCTTATTCAACTACATAAAGACTCAAACAAAGTAGCCAAAGCTAATATTGATTCTGTTTATGAAGCCAATATTAGTAATGAAATATTAAGCTCAAACGGATTTAGGTTAAAAGAAATCGATCTTGATGGCCAAGCCACCCTTGTAGCAGCAACCCCGATAGAAAATACCGATTTATTTATTGTCGCCCAAGTTCCAAAAAGTGAAGTATTTGCAAGTGTAAGTACACTTCAGTGGCAAATATTTACGTTTACCCTAATCATTGCCTTAATTGCCAGCTTAATTAGTTACTTGTTAGCGCGCTCGTTGTCTTCACCATTATTTAAAATGGGCGAATTATTCTCTCGTTTAGGTTCTGGCGACGCAAACTTAGCATACAGGTTACCCGAATCAAGCCAAGCCGAGCTTAATAACTTAAGCGCGGGCTTTAATCAGTTTATTAGTAAAATTGAAGTAGCCATTGGCCAAGTTGCTACAGAAAGCCATGATATAAAGCGCAGTTCTGACCATGTGTTTGAACAAGCTAAACGTAATTCTCAGGCTATAGACAGCCAAAAAGAACAAACTATTTCTGTAGCCGCAGCCATTAACCAAATGGGTGCAACAGTGCAAGAGATTGCTCAAAGCGCAGCTAACGCCGCCAAGCTTACCGATAGCAGTCGCGAAAACACAATGCAAAGCCACAATCAGGTAATGCAAAGCCAGGCAACCATCTCTGCGCTTGCAAGCGACATTGACGGCATAACAGAGCAAGTGTCACTGCTCTCTAAAAAGACGGTTGATATTGCTAGTATTATTGATGCGATTCGCAGTATTTCAGAACAAACAAATCTATTGGCGTTAAATGCGGCAATAGAATCTGCTCGTGCTGGTGAGCATGGCAGAGGGTTTGCGGTTGTTGCCGATGAGGTAAGAGCGCTGGCAAACCGCACTTCACAATCAACTAACGAAATTCAATCAATGATTGAAGAGCTGACCCAAATATCAGATGACGTAGTAAAAGATATTAGCCAGTCAAAAGATAAAGCACAGCAAAGTGTTGGGGCCATGCAAAACTCCGTTGAGTTGCTTGATGTGATTAGCGAAACATCTAATCAAATAAATGACATGGCAACGCTTATTGCAACGGCTACCGAACAGCAAAGTAATGTAGTCGCCGATGTAGGGCGTAACATTGAACAAATTAGCGAAATTAGCGACAACGCCATGAGTGAGCAGATGAATACTGAGCAAGCTATTCGTGACCTAGCAAGCAGCGCTCAAACATTAGATGCCTTAGTGGCAACCTTTGAAAAACACCGTTAAAATCTCTGAATTATACCAATTCGCTTAATCAATGATCCCAATGGGTTGATATCAACGCGAATTGGTATTAAACGCCTCCTCTAAACAAAATTGCGACCACAATTAGTTTGGAGGTGGTTATGCAAACCAATCAATTTAAGTTTTTGATCATATTTGTAGGGCTGTTTACGCTGAACGCATGCAGTTCAACACCGCTTGTCGCACCACCAGTTAAACTGCTCCAAATAAATTCGTTTGAGTCACATACTCTAGAATCACCAGAAGAAATATTTACTCTTAGCGACAGCCTCAAGCAGCAACTCAAAAGCCATTTAAAAAGTAAGCAATCTGCCCAAACGCTGGCACACAATATATTGAGCTTTTTACTTAAAAATGGTGATGATTCGCTTTCATATCAATCGGGGGCAACCCTCACCGCATCACAAATTTTAAAAACTTAAATGCAAATTGCTTATCGCTCTCTATTTTAGCGTATAGCCTTGCTGACTATTTAGGTATAAAAGCACGGTTTAATAAAGTTCATATCCCAGAATATTGGGCTCTTAACAATGGATTTAACTTACTGACAGGCCACATTAACTTAAGTATTGATATCGCCACTGAACCTTCTAACCAGTCGATATTTGTTTACCAAGGCAAAAAACGCTTAATAATAGACTTTGACCCTAATAGCCGCCAAGCTCGCTTTAAAACAACACCTATTAGTAAAAACACTATTACAGCCATGTTTTATAACAATAAAGGGGCTATTTCACTTGTTAATAAGCAGTACGACTTAGCTTATAACTACTTTCGTAATGCAGTGAAAGCCGACCCTAATTTCAGTGCTGGGTGGGGGAATTTAGGTGTATTGTTTAGACAATTAAACTACTTAACTGAAGCTGAAAAAGCCTACACCCACGCAATATTGCTTAATCAAAACAACAATAGTGCACAAGGTAACTTGGCTGTTTTGTATCAGCTAACAGGCCGTTCGGAGTTAGGCACTGGGATCTTAAAAAAATTACACATCAAGCGTCAAAACAACCCTTATTACCATGTATCCCTAGGTAATACAGAGTTTGAGCAATCTAATTTTGCACTTGCATTAGCACATTATAAAAAAGCCTATAGCCTTGCGCCTTCATTACACGAAAGCCACTTTGGTCAAGCTAGCGTGTACTTTAAATGGGGAAACACCCAAAAAGCGATATACCATCTTGAACAAGCAGGCAAAAAAGCTGACTTTTTACATGACAAAAAACGTTATGAGAGTAAATTAAACGCATTACTTTTATTAACAGCAAAACTATGACCATTAAATACTTTTTATGCTTAATTTTAATATGTGTGTGCACTAATAGTTATGGAAGTGCCCTACACACGCAGCTTATTGATGATTTAAACCATTTAGCAAGCAATGCGCTCATGGGCCGAAAAACAGCAACAGAAGGTGCAGCAAACACGCGAGCATACCTACATAGTAGGCTTTCTAAGTTTAACTTAAATGTAAGTGAGCAAACGTTTACTTATAAGTCAGGCATTTTTGAGCATGCACAAGGCATTAATATTATTGCAGTCCCCACCAAATCTACACAACGTAAAAAAATAATTATTACAGCCCATTACGATCACCTTGGTAAGCGAGGTGGAAAATATTATTTTGGGGCAAACGACAATGCAACAGGCGTTGCTGCCCTGCTTTACTTGGCGTCTTCGTTACAAAATAAAGAATTCCCTTACGAATTGGTATTTGTATTAACTGACGCAGAAGAAAATGGCTTACATGGCAGTAAACACTTTGCACAAACGCTTAACTCAAATAACGTTTTAATGAATATAAATTTAGATATGCTTGGGGTGAAAAAACATAAATCCCGCGTGTATGCATTAACATCCTACTCATTAAAACAAAAACTTAAGCCCGTATTCACCGCCTTAAATAACACTAAAATAACAATCAAACCTGTCTATTCGTCAAAACAAATGAATCGGCTAATTAAATCACAAAATATTGATTGGCATAAGGCAAGCGATCATTATTCATTTGCGCAAAACAACATACCGTATGTTTACTTTGGAATGGGTCACGACACTCATCACCACACAACTAAAGACACCGTACAGCACATTGATATACCTAAGTATGTAAGTACCGTACTCGCAATAGAGGGCTTTATTAAACAGTTAGCGCACCATCATTATGATGATTTAAACGCTGAAACATAAGCCTCTTTTTTTGCCCTTGGTAACTTTTTTATTTTACACTCAAGCTTACTCGCTTCGCTTTTACTCCCAACTTCCTGCTGATGAATAAGTATAAGAGGCCCTTTACCTTTTAAATTTTTCGCCCCTTTACCCGCTTGATGCGTTGCAAAGCGCTTATCTACATTAGTAGTAATGCCGGTATACCAGTGCCCAAACCGTGTTTGCACTATGTACAAGTGCCATAAAGTGCCTGAAGTATGTGTTTTTGGCTCTAGGGTTTGTAAACTTTTTTCATTATTGGTGGTCAAAATATTACCTTAATACCCTTAACTCAAAACAATTGCTTAAAAGGGTTTTACCTTCAGTGACTAATCGGTATCATGCAGATTATAAAAAATAAGGATCACAACAAACAATGCAGTCGTTAAAAACTTTTTCTCTTTGGCTTATCGTCGCTTTAACACTTAGCTCTGCAGCAGGTTGCTCTAGCTGGGTATACAGAATAAACATCCCTCAAGGTAACTTTTTAGAGCAATCGGATGTTGAAAAGCTTCGTGTAAACATGACTCGAGACCAAGTTATTTATGTATTAGGCCGTCCTATTGCCACAGATGCTTTTGATAACAACACATGGCGTTATGTTTACAGCTTCAATAAAGGCCGTGAAAACGAGCAACATAAAGAGCTAGTGATTAACTTTGAAAATGAAAAACTTGTTTCGCTTTCAGGTGACTACGATCAGCCAGAAAATTTTAACACCCCTTTAGAACAATAATATTGACGCTAAAGTAAAAAGGTAAGCTTTGCTTACCTTTTTTTATACCTAAATTATCGCTCGAGTGGGCGACCGCCCGTTATTTTATTGGCTCGGCCTTCTTCTTTTGCCTTTTCAGCGCGTTTTCTTCGTGCATCTTTAGGGTCTGCAATTAATGGACGGTATATTTCAATACGATCCCCATCTTTTAATTCGTAGTTTGCCTTAACCGTTCTATTCCATACACCTAATGTAAGTGCATTTGCGTCTATTTCAGGGCACTTTTCAATAATACCCGACTGAATAACCGCTTGTTCGGCCGTGCAGCCCGGCTGCACCTCAAGCGATAAACAGGTTGCAGTGGTGGGTAAAGCAAACACAACTTCAATGTTAATCATATTCGCGCTCCGTATACTTCTTTAGCTCGCGAAGTAAAGGCACTTACCATATTTTTTGCAACATCATTAAAAATTTTACCAAACGCGAGCTCAATAATTTTGCTCGAAAATTCAAATTCAAGCTCTAAATAAACTTTGCATGCATGGGCATCTAATGCTTGAAAATGCCAACGCCCTTTAAGCGTTTTAAATGGACCATCAACCAGTTTTAATAACACGGTTTTTTCGTCTATAAAGGTGTTTTCGGTGGTAAACCACTTTTTTATACCCGCCTTAGATATTTCTATACTCGCGGTCATGTTATTATGCTGCTGCGAAACAATTTTTGAATCAGAACAATTTGGTAAAAACTGAGAATAAGCTTCTACATCATTAACTAGATCAAACATTTCTTTAGTGCTGTACATAACCAGCGCACTTTTTTCTATTTGTGGCATACTCACTCCCAAATGTGTGGGAGAATTTTAGCAAGCTTTGTTCGTTTCCCCAAACTTTCATGACGCATAAATTAGATCTAATTTTTTAAAATCATTACTAAAAATCGATGTAAAACATCTCACATTACGTATATTATAGGGCACTATGGCTAAGAAAAATTCATCAAAATCGACAAGCAATACCATCGCGCTAAACAAAAAAGCGCGACATGAGTATTTTTTACACGATAAGTTTGAAGCAGGTGTCGAACTACAAGGCTGGGAAGTAAAAAGTATCCGAGCTGGTAAAGTAAATATCTCTGAAACTTATATACACCTTAAAAACGGCGAAGCATTTTTACTTGGTAGTCAAATTCAACCATTAAATAGTGCCTCTACTCACGTTATTTGCGACCCTATGCGTTACCGAAAGCTTTTACTAAGCAGACGAGAACTAGACCGCTTAGTGGGAGCAACTGAACGTGACGGCTATTCACTAGTGGCTACAGCCATGTATTGGAAAAAATGTTGGGTGAAACTTGAGTTTCATTTAGCAAAAGGTAAAAAAATGCATGACAAACGCGAAGACGGTAAAAATAAAGACTGGTCGCGCGAAAAAGAGCGCTTAATGAAGCACAAAGTTTAAATAAAACGCCTAACTCAGTTAGGCTTTTTTTTATAAAAAAACCTAGCACCATTTGTTTTATTAATGCACAACAAAACCATTATTCAGCCTAAATATACCTATAAATAATTTATTACAATTTTATTGTGAATCAATTAATTTAATTATTACTCTCATTAAGGTTGTATTTTTTATTTCTAAAATAAAGCATATGCGCCTATTTAAACCTGCTTCAGCGCATAATATCTGCTTTAAAATCATCCAAAATCACACTAAAACCCATACTAAAATCACATTTCAGTCTCATTGCTAACACTTAAGTTACATGATATTAATGTCGTCGCTTGTTATATCAATCCGCTTAAATATGGGATTTATTTAACAATTTAAAAGGATTGGTATTGAGCAACTAAACTTATTACATATCAACAAGGATTTAAGGATGAAGCAATCAATTGCATTTACGCCAAGTATTATTATTGGCGCAACACTTTCATTATCAGCGGGCTTTACAACAACAACTTACGCCGCTGAAGAAGCAAAAAAAGTAGAACGCATTGAAGTTACAGGCTCGCGTATTAAACGCTCTGACATTGAAGGCCCATCACCGGTGCAATCAATCAGTAAAGCCGATATTGAAAACATGGGTTACGATAACCTTCAACAACTACTCGAAAGAATGCCTGTTGCAGGCAGTGGTACTTTTTCTACACGTGGTAACAACCAAGACTCGACGGCAAATGGAGCTGCCGCTGTAAGCTTGCGAGGCTTAGGTGCCGACGCAACACTTGTACTGATTAACGGGCGCAGAGTCTCAATTAGTGCGTTTGCAGAAGGGATAACTAATTCATTTGTCGATATAAACAGCATTCCAGTATCGGCTATTGAACGAATCGATATTTTAAAAGACGGAGCATCTGCAATTTATGGCTCTGATGCTGTAGCCGGTGTTGTTAACGTTATTTTGAAAAAAGATATCGATGGCGTAGAAGTAAACTTAGGGTACGGCGGAACTGACGGCCCTAACTATGAAGAAACGACAGCAAGTGTTGTTTGGGGTACCACTAGCGAAAAAAGCAGTGCGTCAGTAATCATTGATTACTTTAAAAACACATCGCTTTCATCAGATGAAATGGGCCGTTTAGGCACCGCAAACCAATCTCCTTATGGCGGTGAAGATTTCCGTTCATCTCGTGGCTTCCCTGGCTACTTTTACGTTGATGGTGTAAAAACAATTGACCCAGATTGCCCAGCAGAAAACGCAACTGCAAGCGGAAGCTGTTTATTTGATTATGGCCCGTTTGGCTACATAGCCCCAGCTGCTGAGCGTATTGGTGCAATATCGCAATTTGAATATCGTTTTGACAATGGCATTACGGGCTTTTTAGAAATGGCCGTTCAGCACAATACGTCGGTTGCAGCGGGTGCACCAACCCCACTTGACGAAGATGCAGGCTTAACGGTACCAGCAAATCACCCTAATAACCCATTTGGGCAAGACATCGAAATTGGCCGCTACCGTACTGTAGACGCGGGTGCCCGCCAATGGGATATTGAATCAGACACAATGCGAATTGTAGCTGGCTTAAAAGGCGAAATTAACGACTGGAGCTGGGAAACAGCAGTACAAAAAGGTCGCAGTAAATCAATGCAAACCGGCGACCGCTCGCAAGGTTGGGTTCGTACTGATTTCTTACAACAAGAAATTGACGCAGGTAATTACAACCCATTCGGCGGTACATACAACGATCCGGCAGTTGTAGACAGAATTACCACCAGCCTGGTTCGTCGTGGCGAATCGCATATGACTTCATTTGACGCAAACATTACTGGTGAAGCATTTAGCTTTGGCGACGATGTTGTGATGATGGCCGCAGGTATCGAATACCGTGAAGAAGACGTCAGCGACATCCCTGATGATCAATTCCAACGAGGTTTAATATTTGGTACTGAATCTGTATCAGCATCAGCAAACAGAGACCAGTACGCCGCGTATGTTGAGTTTTCAATTCCACTTGCAGAAACCCTAGAGCTACAACTGGCTGGTCGTTACGATGACTACAGCGACTTTGGCACCACGACCAATCCAAAGGTTGCACTTCGCTGGGCACCAACCGATGAAATTACGGTTCGTGGTTCATGGGCGCAAGGCTTTAGAGCCCCTTCTCTTGCACAAGTTGGTTTAGGTCCATCTCAAGAAAGTCAGTTTTTTGTAGACACGTACCGCTGTCAAGCAACAGGGAAAGACTGTAGCGCACTTGATTACAATATTGAGTTTGCAGGTAACCCCGATCTACAACCAGAAGAATCTGAATCTTGGAACGTTGGCTTTATTTGGGCACCAACAGCCGAATTTGGTCTGAGCGTAGACGTGTGGAGCATCACACAAGATAACAAAATTGACGAGCAAGAATTTGGCCCTATTTACGCCTCTGAATGTAATAACCAAAACAGCACAGTATGTGTTCGTTTATCACCAAATGGTGGCGATGCGTTAGGTACTATTCAAAAAATATTTAGCACCTTTGAAAACGTATCATCGCAAGAAGTGTCGGGCGTTGATATTTCAACAAACTACAATCACTCGCTTGACGATTTAGGCTTATTAAAATTCAATTTAGAATGGGCATACCAAGATAAATTTGAAAAAGATGGCCGCGATTATACCGGTGAATATGGGTACCCAGAGCACCGCTTTATCTTCTCAACTAACTGGGAAATGGGCGCGTTTAACACTAACTTAAACATTAGTTATGTTGGTGAGTTTGAAGATACACCAGATATCGACTTCGATGGTAACTTAGATTTCGATACTAATACATCACGTATGGTTGACTCGCAAACACTGGTTGACTTACAAACGTCTTACCGTGTTTCTGACTCTGCTAAAGTATCGTTAGGTATTAATAACTTATTTGATGAAGAGCCACCATTTGCAATTGGTGACGGTGATTCTGATTTATACGGCTACGCCTCGGGTGTTCATAACCCACGCGGCCGTTATATCTATACTAAAGTAAGCTTTTCTTTCTAAACGCTACACAAACAAAAAAACCGCCAACTGGCGGTTTTTTTATTTAAACAAAAGGGCTAAATTATAGCTCGCCTTCGTTTTCAGAAAGGAACTTAGCAACACCTTCAGGGCTTGCATCCATACCTTTTTTACCTTCAGTCCAACCAGCAGGACAAACTTCACCGTTCTCACTGTGGAACGCTAGTGCATCAACCATACGGATCATTTCGTCAATGTTACGACCTAGTGGTAAATCGTTAACTACTTGATGACGTACGTTACCTTCTTCGTCGATTAAGAACGAACCACGAAATGCAACACCCGCTTCAGGGTGTTCAACGTCGTATGCTTTACAAATTTCGTGTTTAACGTCTGCAACTAATGCGTATTGTACTTTACCAATACCGCCGTCAGCTACAGGCGTATTACGCCATGCATTATGAGAAAACTGAGAATCGATAGAAACACCAATTACTTCAACGCCACGCTTTTTAAACTCTTCAAAACGCTTATCAAATGCAATAAGTTCAGAAGGACATACAAACGTGAAATCTAATGGGTAAAAGAAGATTACAGCTTTTTTACCTTTAATTGTTTCGTGTAGATTGTAGCTATCTACAATTTCACCATTACCTAAAACTGCTGCAGCGGTAAAGTCTGGTGCCTGGCGGCCTACTAATACACCCATTTTATTCTCCAAATATTTTGAGTTTGTTTTCAATTGCTTTCGCAATGCTGGTACATATATGGGCGCTAAAAGTTAAAAACCAATAGCACCTACACATAATTGTTTTGTATATTAGATATAAACTTTTAAAAAAGATAATCGTATTTACCGATGTGGGCAATCGAAAATACCGAACATTAAATTAAAACACCGCAAATACAAAAAAACCTGCATATGCAGGTTTTTTTAAAATGTTTAGTCCATTATATCCGACGGCATATCGCCACGAATTTTCTGCCAAATTTCACCCGTTTGATGACCATATTTACGCATCATCGAAATTGCACCGTCGTGCTCATTATTTTGCGCTAATACAGTTAAATCTTTATAAAACTGGCGGGCAAGCTCGCGGGTACCCGGATCTGAAAAGTAATGACAACCAATTTTAGAATAGAACCCTCTAAAACCGTTTAAAATTAAAACATAAATTCGGTTATTACCTGCAACGGCCAATTCGTGATGCACTTTATAGTCATAATCAGCAAATGCTTGTGCCGTATCTTCAAGTTCGTGACTTAATGATAAAATTTCAATGACACGCTCAGGGTTAAGCTTAATTGCAGCACGGGTATAAATAGCACTTATATTTGTTCGTGCAGACAATAGCTGATCTGTCAGCTCAGGCATTTTATCTTCATCTAAACGTGCTAACGTTTCTAATATATTTAAGCCCGACGTTTCCCAAAAGTTATTAACCTTTGTTGGTTTGCCGTGCTGAATAGTTAGCCAGCCGTCTCGCGCTAAACGCTGTAACACTTCGCGTAATGTGGTTCTTGTTACGCCAATTAACTCAGAGAGTTCTCTCTCAGCTGGTAGAATTGAACCTGGAGGGAAATCGCCATTCCAAATAGACTCAACTATGTATTCTTCAGCAAATCCTGCTGGGCTTTTCGCTTTAAAAATTCTCATCCAATTCCCACTCGAATTAATCTACAACGTTTCGCTTACGCGAATAACTGACTGATTGTACCAGACGAAACTCAACTAACAAGTAAAGTAAGATATATTGTTAAATTGAACATACACATCAAGGTAAAGTTACTGAACGGCAAGAGCGACTGGCCATTTAAAAGGAACAAAAATCGCTTTTAATAAACAAATTCATTGAAAATACCATATTACAATTAGGCTAAACATAGGGGAAATGTTGCAAGTAACGAGACTCAACTTAGTGGCTGAACTAACAGCCAATTGTACACATTGAAGATTTTAAATGTCTGAAGTCAAGATCTGATAATCATATAGAAAGCTCCTCGAGTTTTTCGATACAGTTGTGTTGACCAAAACATAAACTGTATCTCGAGGAGC
>NZ_JAWJBQ010000025.1:0-46666 GCF_046535955.1 Pseudoalteromonas sp. SIMBA_162
CGTCTAGAGGCCTAGGACACCGCCCTTTCACGGCGGTAACAGGGGTTCGAATCCCCTTGGGGACGCCACTTACTATTATAATAGTCGGTGTAGTGTTGTTAAGAAAGCTCGCCTGAAACGAGTCAAACCATTCAGTTGTCCTAGTGACACATTTATGTGTCCCCATCGTCTAGAGGCCTAGGACACCGCCCTTTCACGGCGGTAACAGGGGTTCGAATCCCCTTGGGGACGCCACTTACTTATTCAATAGGGAAGTGAAGTGTTGTTGAGATATCCACAGATTTTCTTCTAAAATTAGTTATCATTTTCTCTTAAAGATTAAGTGTTTACACTTAGTTACAAAACCATAGTAATTTCACTTCAATACAACTTGTTGTAACTCTACTTAGTCCTTAAACTCATTGAGTTAATTAAAAATGGACTAAAAAATGAAACTCTCAAAAATAGCACTTGCAGTATTATTAGCATCAGGGTTAGCTGCTTGTAATAGCTCAACCCAAGCAATTGATAAAAATACCGCAGCAGAAGTATCAATTCCAGGCGTTACACTCATAGAATCTGTTCAAGCTAATCCTAACGATATCAACATACCTTATAAAAAATATAAACTTGATAATGGTCTAACAGTTATCGTTCATGAAGATCATTCAGATCCACTAGTGCACGTTGATGTTACCTACCATGTTGGATCTGCTCGCGAAGAACTTGGTAAGTCAGGTTTTGCTCATTTTTTTGAGCATATGATGTTTCAAGGATCTGAAAATGTTGCTGACGAAGAGCATTTTAAAATAATCTCAGAGGCAGGTGGTACTTTAAATGGAACTACTAATTCAGATAGAACAAATTATTTTGAAACAGTCCCTGTAAATCAGTTAGAAAAGATGTTGTGGTTAGAGTCTGACAGAATGGGCTTTTTATTAGATGCTGTGACTCAAGAAAAATTTGAAGTACAACGAGAAACTGTAAAAAATGAACGAGGTCAACGAGTCGATAATCGTCCATATGGTCGTTTAGGTGAGCGTATGGCACAAGCAATGTATCCCGATGGACATCCGTATTCGTGGCCTGTTATTGGATTTATGGACGATCTAAATCGTGTGAATGTTAATGACCTAAAAGCATTCTTTTTGAAATGGTATGGTCCTAATAACGCAACGCTTACCATTGGTGGAGACATCAACGCTAATGAAATATTGCCATTAGTTACTAAATACTTTGCGCCAATCCCAAAAGGCCCTGAAATACCTAAAGTTGAAAAAAAAGCGGTAACACTAAATGCTGATAGATATATATCGATGGAAGATAAAGTTCATTTACCTTTACTGGCAATGAGTTTTCCAACGACTTATGCTCGCTCTGAGGATGAAGCACCACTAGATATACTTGCCGAAATTTTAGGTGGTGGCAATAACTCATTACTTTATAAAAACCTAGTAAAAACTCAACTTGCAGTTCAAGCTAGTGCCAATCACCCATGCCAAGAGTTATCTTGCTCAATTAGTATTTATGCTTTACCAAACCCCACATCAGGTAAAACGTTAGCTGATATGGAAAAAATTGTACGTGATTCATTTACTGAATTTGAAAAGCGCGGTGTTACACAAGACGATTTAGATAAAGTAAAAGCAAAAATAGAATCGGGTGCAATATTTGGCTTACAAAGCGTATCCGGAAAGGTATCTCAACTTGCTGCATCAGAAACATTTACGGGCAATCCAAACTCAACTAAAGCTGAAATTGCACGCTATAACAGTGTGACAAAAGAAGATGTTATGCGTGTATTTAATCAATACATTAAAGGTAAATCTTCAGTTATTATGAGTGTAGTTCCAGAGGGACAAACTCAACTTATAGCCGCTCCAGATAATTTTACTCCTAAGAAGCATGATTTTGGAGGCCCCTCGACAACCTCTGCTGATGATTTAGTCGCCCGAAGAGCTGTTGATACATTTGATCGAAGTGTTCAGCCTGTAGCGGGTGCAAACCCTGCTGTGGACGTACCTGCGCTTTGGCAAACTAAGACCGACAACGGTATTAAAATATTGGGCACTCAAAGCAGTGAAACACCCACTACAGCTGTATTCATTAAAATACCGGGTGGCTTTTATAACGAGCAGACCAGTAAAGTGGGTTTATCGTCGATGACTGCATCGTTAATGAGCGAGTCAACGCAAAACTATACTACAGAGGAAATGAGTAACGCGCTTGAAAAACTGGGTAGCCAAGTAAGCATATACGCTGATAAAACACACACAAATGTATATGTTTCTACCTTGACTAAAAACCTAGACGCAACATTAAAGCTTGTTGAAGAAAAGTTATTTAGACCAGCATTTAATGCCGATGATTTTGAGCGTAATAAAAAGCAAATCATTCAAAATATTCAACATTCAATGAAGGATGCTGGGTATTTAGCATCTAATACATATAGCAAATTACTATATGGCGACAATATAGCTGCACTTCCAAGTTCTGGAACGCTTAATAGTATTGAGGCTATTACATTAGATGACGTTGAAACTTTTTATAAAGCCAACTTTAAACCACAAGGTGCTCAAGTCATTATAGTGTCAGATTTAAGTGAAGCTGATGTCGAACCAAAAGTTAAATCAGCACTTGCTAACTGGCAAGGGAAAGGCCAAAGTTTTGATTTAGACTTTACTAAGCCTAACGTTCAAACAAACGTAATTTATCTTGTGGATAAACCTGGTGCGCCGCAGTCACAAATTCGTATCGGTAAACGCGATATGGTTGAAGATATTACAGGTGAATTTTTTAAAGCTAATTTAATGAACTTTGCGCTTGGTGGTACTTTTAACAGCCGTATCAATCTAAATTTACGAGAGGATAAAGGCTATACATATGGTGCTCGTTCACGTTTTTGGGGTGATAAAACATCAGGTGGTTTTACAGCCTCTGCAGCAGTAAGAGCTGATTCGACTGCTGCGTCTATTACAGAGTTTACTAATGAGCTTAATAACTACGCTCAAAACGGTGTAACAGACGAAGAGCTGATGTTTATGCGTAAGGCAATTAACCAAAAAGATGCGCTTAAATACGAAACCCCTAATGCAAAACTTGGCTTTTTGGCACAAATTTTAGAGTTTGATTTAGAACCTAATTTTGTAAAAGAAAGAAATAAGATTGTTAGCACTATTAGTAAAGAAGAAATTAATGCTTTAGCTAAAAAGCACTTAAATGCTAAAGATATGATTTACCTAGTGGTTGGAGATGCAAAGACATTGCGTCCAGAGCTTGAGAAATTAGGTATGAAGGTTGTTGATTATAGTCTTTAATATTTAATTGAATAATCGGTATTATAAAGCAGCTTTTTAGCTGCTTTTTAGCTGCTTTTTAGCTGCTTTAATTTTATCTCTTCTCTATTCAGGGCTTATAAATATTTTACTTGTTAACCTATATAAAACTTCCAGAAAAAGAGGAGGATTTATGGCAAGTGGATGGGCGCGAGATGGCGCAATTCAAGAGCAAATAGATGCAAGTGTTAACGATGCAGTGCAATACGCAAGAAGTAACCTAATTTCAGGAGCGAGCGCTGAGATTTGCGATGAGTGTGACGAGAAAATACCACAAGCAAGAAGGTTAGCGTTACCAGGCGTACGCTACTGCATTTCATGCCAAGCAGAATTAGAAGGACTACCCAGCAATTCTAACGCGTTCAATCGCCGTGGTAGTAAAGATAGTCAACTACGATAAAGGTGCCAAAGGCACCTTTTTTTTGGGTAAAATATTACACATTATTATTTATGATTTTTTCTGAATAAGCTCAATTGCATACCCATCAGGGTCTTTAACGAATGCAATTTGGGTTGTCCCACCTTTAACTGGGCCGGGTTCTCGACTTATATTTCCACCTGCCGCTTTTATGTCATCGCACGCTTTGTATATGTCTTCAAATTCAATTGCGATGTGCCCGTAGGCGTCTCCTAAGCTGTAACTACTTTGATCCCAGTTGTATGTTAGCTCAAGGACGGTTGTATCTTTTTCGTCGCCATAGCCTATAAAGGCCAACGTGTACCGGTACTCTTCGTTTTCAGAGCGACGTAGCTCTTTCATACCAAGAACATGCGTGTAAAACGCAATGGATTTTTCTAAATCTGTAACGCGAAGCATAGTGTGTAATAAGCGCATTTAAGTAACCTTAAACTTTATTTGAATGTAGTCGGCCTTTCATTCAGACGTTTTGAAATACGTTTTTTATAGAAGGCGAATTGCTTTGTTAGCTTGAGATTATATAAGGGCAGCACATGTTTATTACAACCAATAAAACGTCCATTTAGTATTTAAGTATGAATAAATAAAACATTTATTATTTATATGTGAGTTAACAACTTAAATTAATTACCAATTTTAAATAAAAATACGACTGGTCAGCCAATTTTTACGCTTATTGGTCAACCTGTCACTGATAGTTTATTTTAATATTATTTAACAATGCTTTTACACGAAGAGTTAGGTTATGGTTTTTATCTTTTTGTAATTGCTGGGTATTTTTATTCCTATTAGCATTTGGTTGTAACTGGGTAATTTACAAAAAGTAACTTATTGGTTGACAATAAATGCATTTGGTCATAATGTTTGTGCATACCAATTGGTAACCTCGTTAACGTTGTTACTAAATGGGTTAGCAATTAATCAGAGTTACACTAAATTTTAAATTTAAATAAGAGCATAAAAAATGCAAAACCAATGAAAATTTGGTTCAACATTTTTACTTTCACAAAGTACAAAAAACTTATTTATTTAACTAAATACAGTGGCTCTACTGAATTAAATAAAAGACAGAGCGTACCTATTTTATGGGGTAAATCATTACTCATTATCATAAAAGTTTGCGCCATCATATTTAGGAGTTTTTCATGTCAAAACCTGTAATCGGTTTCATCGGTCTAGGCCTTATGGGCGGCAATATGGCCGAAAATTTACAAAACAAAGGCTATGAGCTGATTGTTATGGATTTAAGCAAAGATGCAGTTGCTGCATGTGTTGCTCGAGGCGCAAAAACAGTAAGCACGGCGAAAGAACTTGCTTCAGGTGCAGATATTGTAATGCTTTGTCTAACAACTTCAGCTGTTGTTGAAAAAATTGTTTACGCAGATGATGGTATTTTAGCTGGGGTCAAAGAAGGAGCAGTGCTTGTGGACTTCGGTACATCGATACCATCTTCAACTAAAAAAATTGGTGCTGACTTAGCTGCTAAGGGTGCTGGTATGATTGACGCGCCATTAGGTCGTACACCTGCACATGCCAAAGATGGTTTATTAAATATTATGGCGTCTGGCGATATGGCGACCTTTAATAAAGTGAAATCTGTATTAGAAGACCAAGGCGAAAACGTTTTTTACTTAGGTGATTTAGGCGCTGGCCACACAACTAAGTTAATCAATAACTTTATGGGAATGACGACTGTATGTGCTATGTCACAAGCGTTTGCTGTTGCAGAGCTTGCTGGTGTAGACCGTCAGCAATTGTTCGACATAATGTCTACTGGTCCGTCAAACTCTCCGTTTATGCATTTTTGTAAAAACTACGCGGTTGATAATGTAAGCGACCTGGGTTTTTCTATCGCCAATGCAAATAAAGACTTAGGCTATTTTTTACAAATGGTTGAAGATTTAGGCACTCAATCAAAAATTGCTGAAGGTTCGTCTGCTAACTTACAAGCTGCATTTGACGCAGGTATGGGTCAAGGCAACGTGCCAGAGATATTTGATTACTTCAAAAAACTAGAAAAGTAATTCTTTTCTAGCTTTAAAGCGCTTTAAGCTTATGACTTAAAGCGCTTCAACACACATGACACCAATTGACTTAAGTCTTTATGTATTGTCAGTCTATTTAACCCTGATAGCGCATTTACTTAGTCACAACGAAAAAGAGTTAACTATGCGTTTGATTAATACAATAAAGCTTAGTCTAGTTCTCATCGGTTGCCTATCAACACACATAGCGGCCAAAGATTATTTTGTAGAGGACCAACAGGCTTTCAACGATATTGCAGCAAACCTACTTGCAGGCGATAAAGTTATTCTTAAAAATGGAACTTGGTCTGATTTTGAAATTTTATTACAGGGCCAGGGTAAAAAAAATGCACCTATTACGTTAACAGCTGAAACACATGGCAGCGTTATTTTATCAGGCCAATCTAATCTTCGTCTTGCGGGTCAATATCTTGAAGTGTCGGGTTTAGTTTTTAAAGGTGGCTATACACCCAGTTCTGCAGTAATTGAGTTTCGTCGTGATAAAAAAGAGTTAGCTTACCACTCACGTGTTACCAACGTTGTGATCGACAATTACAATAATCCAGATAAACGAGAGTCAGATTATTGGGTAGCGCTATACGGCCAACACAATAGATTTGACCACAGTCACCTAGTGGGAAAAAGAAATAAAGGTGTGACAGTCGCTGTTCGATTAAATACTCCTCAAAGCCAACAAAATCATCACAAAATTGACAATAATTATTTTGGCTACCGTCCTACATTTGGATCCAATGGTGGCGAAACACTACGAATAGGTACAAGTCATTATTCTTTAACTGACTCCTATACCTTGGTTGAAAACAACTACTTTGAGCGCACTAATGGTGAGGTTGAAATAATATCTGTTAAGTCAGGTAAAAATACCCTTAAAAATAATGTGTTTTATGAAGCTCGAGGTACACTAACGCTACGCCATGGCAATGGTAATCTAATAGAAGAAAACGTATTTATTGGTAATGGTGTTGATCATACTGGCGGTATTCGCGTAATCAACAAAGACCAAATTATTAAAAATAACTACCTAGAAGGGTTAACTGGCTACCGCTTCGGGAGTGGTTTCACTGTGATGAATGGCGTACCTAATTCATCAATTAATCGCTACCATCAGGTAGAAAACGCCACAATCGAAAATAATACATTCGTAAATGTACGTCACATACAGCTCGCAGCAGGAAGCGATGCTGAACGCAGTGCAGTCCCAATAAACAGCACAATGAGCAACAATTTGATTGTAAATCAAAGTGGTAATCAGCCGTTTACAACATTTGACGACGTGACTGGTTTAGTCCTTAGTAATAATGCTTCCAATACCAATGCGTTAGATGAGCTAGCTTATGGTGTAGAAAAGCAAGATATAAAGCTAAAAAAAGCCAAAAATGGATTATTTTATCCAGTATCTAAAAAGTTAAATGTAGGCGTTAAACGCGACTTAAAAGTATTAAAAAAAGAAGAAGTAGGTGTTAGTTGGTATCCTAAAACACCTGCATTAACAGCATTTGATTCGGGCAAAACAATCAATGTTAAAGCGGGTTCAGATGCTTTATTAAATGCTATTGAAAATGCTAATACAGGTGATGTATTGGTATTGGCACCTGGTCAATACGATATTTCTAAATTAGTAAAAATAAACAAAACACTCACCATAAAGGCAAAGAAAGAAGGCCAATCGAAGCTTACCTTTCAACGTTCTACCTTATTTGAAATTCATGATGGCGGCAGTTTAAAAATCCATGGTTTATCAATTTCAGGTGAGAACGCGCCTGACGCCATTGGTAACAGTGTGGTTCGTACACAAAAGTGGGGAATGATAGAAAATTACCGCTTTGAAATGACAAATACAGCAATCAATGCATTAGATATTAATCATTCATTTCATTTTTTCGTCACTGGTAAAGGAGCTATGGCCGATACCATTGTATTAAATAATAATACATTTAATGAAATTACGGGCGATGTATTACGCCTAAATACAGAAATCGAAGACTTAGGTGTTTACAACGCAGAGTACGTGACGGTTACCGGCAATCGCTTTAAAAATGTAAAAGGCAGTTTAGTAAAACTCTACCGAGGCGGGTCTGACGAAAGTACATTTGGCCCTCATTTTGAGATGAAAAATAATACGCTTAACAATGTTGGCCTTGGTAAACGCAATAAAGAAAAAGCCAGTATTCATGTTCATGGTGTGCAGGTTACTAATATTGAAAATAACGAGTTCACTAATTCTGCACCCATAGTCGTTGAGCATACTGTTGGCGAGCCAATCACAAAAGTATTAAAAAATACATTTAAAGAAACACACGCCCCAAGTGTAAAAGAACTAAGAGTTGAAGGTCCGCATACCGCAATTCTTGAAAATAACAACGTGATAAATGAGGGGCAGTAAACTGATGAATTTTTTTAAACGAACAACATACATAAAAGCCGCTTTTTTAGGTTTATTTTCATTGTTACTGTCATCAGTAGCCAGTGCTGGGTCACATCCAAACCTTGTAATCACAATTGAAGATGTAAAGCTCATGCGCCAAGCAATAAAGGGTGAGGGGCAGTTTGCAACGGCGTATAACGATTTAAAAGCGCAAGTAGATGAGCAAATAAAGCAGCCTATCACGGTGCCAGTGCCAAAAGATGGTGGGGGCGGCTATACGCACGAACGCCATAAAAAGAACTATCAGGTAATGTACAACGCGGGGATCATTTATCAGTTAAGCGAAGACGATAAATATGCTGCTTATGTTCGCGACATGCTGCTTGAATACGCAGCACTTTACCCAACACTTGACGTTCATCCAAAGCGTAAAGTTAAATCACAAAACCCTGGCAAGCTATTTTGGCAAAGCCTGAATGAAGCTATGTGGCTTGTTTACACTATACAAGCTTACGACCTTATTTATGATTCATTAAGCGCAGCACAGGTTAAAACAATAGAGGATGATTTAATACGCCCTGTTTCATTGTTTACATCAGAGGGTCAACCATCAACGTTTAATAAGGTACACAACCATGGTACATGGGCCACGGCTGGTGTAGGTATGGCAGGTTATGTATTAGACGAGCCAGAGTGGGTGGAAAAATCGCTGTACGACCTAGACAAGTCGGGTAAAGGTGGCTTTATTAAGCAATTAGAAATGCTGTTTTCACCACAAGGCTACTACAACGAAGGGCCGTATTATCAGCGTTTTGCATTATTGCCATTTGTTACGTTTGCTAAAGCAATAGAAAATAACGAGCCGCAACGTAATATTTTTGAATACCGCGATGGTGTGCTACTCAAAGCGATTGATACCACTATTCAACTTAGCTACAACGGTTTGTTTTTCCCAATTAATGACGCTATAAAAAGTAAAGGTATCGACACTATTGAGCTGGTTCATGGCGTTACAGCGGCTTATGGGCTAACAAACGACACCGGTTATTTAGACATTGCGAAAGAACAAAACCAAACAATTTTATCTGGCGATGGTTTAAAAGTAGCTCAAGCGCTAGACAATCAAATGCAAACACCTTACGAGTTTAGATCTGTAGCGTTTGGTGATGGTAATGATGGTAAGCAAGGCGCGCTTGTGGTTATGAGAACGCAAGTAGGTGGTGATCAAGCTGTTTTATTTAAACCTGCGGCACAAGGTTTAGGCCATGGCCATTTTGATAAATTGACTTGGCAGTTTTATGATCGAGGTAACGAAATTGTATCTGACTATGGCGCGGCTCGTTTTTTAAACGTTGAAGCTAAGTTTGGTGGTCGTTATCTTCCAGAAAATGAAACCTACGCCAAGCATACTGTTGCACACAATACAGTTGTGGTAGATGAAACATCTCATTTCAATGCTAATGTAAAAGTGGGGAACAACAATCACCCAACACTAAATTACTTCACTACCAATGAGTTTGGTACTGTGGCAAACGGTTCAATTACCTCGGCTTACAAAAACGTAGAGCTAGAGCGAACCCTTGCTTTAATAAACTTACCAGAGCTTGATAGCACTATTACATTAGACATTTTTAATGCCAATGCTAAGACTAAACATCAATTTGATTTACCCCTTCACTACAAAGGGCAGCTTATTGACACAAGTTTTGACTTAAAAGCGAATGCATCACAGCTATCTGCATTAGGCAGTAATAATGGTTACCAGCATTTATGGCTTAAAGCACAAGCAACACCTCAAAATGGCCTTGCTAAAGTGACATGGCTAAACGATAACGGACGCTTTTATACGCAAACAAGTTTAGTTTCGGGCGATGAAGAATTCTTGTTTACTCAAATTGGTGCAAACGATCCACACTTTAATTTACGTAATGAAAATGGCTTTATTCGTCGCGTAGAAGATCAAAAACAGCATACGTTTGTATCTATCTTAGAGCCTCACGGTGAATATAACCCTAGTAAAGAATATACCCTAGAGGCTGTTAGCCGTGTGTCAGCTGCCAACTATATCGAGCAAGGTAATTTATTGCTCGTGCATTTAATCATTAAGAACAAAGCCTACTTAGTCGCTATTAATAAAGCGCACAGCAAAGCAAGCAACACATTCACATTTAAAAATAAGTCATTCACCTTAAACGACCGACTTGGCGTTTATGCGTTGAAGAATAATTAGGAGTAATTAGGATGCAAAAGCAAAGTGCACATTTTTCATTTGGTGACAAAACTGAAATTGAAGATTTAGGCAATGGTTTAAAGCGTCAAATGTTAGGTTTTAACGAAGAGCTTATGGCCGTTAAAATTTGGTTTGAAAAAGGCGCAATTGGTTATAACCATGCTCATAGACACTCACAAGTAACCTATGTAGTTGAAGGTGAATTTCACTTTAACATTGACGGCGTCACTGAAATTTTAAGACCCGGTGACAGCTGTTTTATTCCCCCGTTTGCAGATCATGGCGCTACATGCCCAACAGGTGGTATTTTAATCGATACTTTTAGTCCAGCTCGTGAAGACTTTCTTGAGGAATAATTATGCAACTTAAAGGCTTACGCTGGTGGGTTATTGCGTTAATCGCGTTAGCAACCATCATTAATTATATCGACCGCCAAGCACTTAGTGTGCTTTGGCCGGATATTGTAGAAGAAATGTTCCCTGATGAATCAGCATTAGAACGTAAACAAATATACGCAAATATTTCCATCGTGTTTGTGTTTGCCTACGCATTTGGCCAAGCTATTTTTGGTAAAATATTTGACTGGGTGGGCACCCGTTTTGGTTTTGTTTTATCAATTGGTGTGTGGTCGTTGGCAACCATTGCGCATGCATTTGCACAAGGTGTTTTAAGCCTGAGTATTTTTCGTGCCATTTTAGGGGTAGCTGAAGCCGGGAACTGGCCAGGCGCTGCCAAGGGAAACGCTGAGTGGTTCCCAACTAAAGAACGCGCACTCGCACAGGGTATTTTTAACTCTGGTGCTGCAATTGGTGGCATTATCGCTATTCCTCTAATCGCTTACTTAACAGTGTATTTTAGCTGGCAAATGGTGTTTGTTTTTGTAGGTGCCTTGGGTTTTCTATGGTTAGTTCCATGGTTAATTTTAGTAAAAGCGCCACCAGGTTCTCACCCATGGATAAGCGAAGAAGAGCGCGAGTACATTTTAACAGGCCAAAGACGTGTTGATGATAACGGCGATGTAACAGGCGAAGATGAAGAAGAATATAACCCTTCTACTGGCGAGTTGCTTTCACGTAAACAAAGCTGGGGTGTAATTATAGCTTCTGCGGCAATTGACCCAATCTGGTGGTTATTCGTTTTCTGGATACCTATTTATCTAAACGAAGTGTATGCCATGGACGTTAAATCTATTGGTATATATGGCTGGGTTCCTTATGTAGGCGCAATGTTTGGTGCCTGGTTTGGTGGGCTACTTGCTCAAAATAGACTTAAATCAGGTTGGAATACTGACAAAACACGCAAGCTCACTATTACACTTGGTTGTTTAATCATGCTTCCTGCATTACTTGCCATGGCTAACCCAGGTGGACCAACAACAGCTGTTCTTATCATGGCCGTTATTTTGTTTGGCTTTCAAACTGCTATTGGTAATGTTCAAACTTTACCAAGTGACTTACTGGGCAAAAAAGCGGTGGGTACCTTATCTGGTTTTTCTGGCATGGCTGCAAAACTAGGTGCGGTAGGTCTTACGTCACTTGTACCAATATTAACCGCTGATGGTAATTATGCTCCGGCATTCATAATTGGTGCATCACTTGCCATTATAGCAATGGCTGCAGTGTGGATTTTAATCCCTAAAATTGAACCTCTTAAAAAGCCTGATTAATCTGCTTTAACTGCTATGCCAACACAGTATTGCTTGTGCATAGCAGTTAGTTACAAAGGATACTTTCAAAAATGAATACTATTTATTTTATGGGTGAATGCATGGTAGAGCTCAGGGCTATGAGCGCTGCTACGTTACATCAATCTTTTGCAGGCGATGTATATAATTCAGCGGTATATTTGAAACGCTGTTTTCCTGAAGTAAGCACATCTGTAATTACGGCTTTAGGGCAAGACAACCTAAGTAAAAAAATGCGCGAACGCTTTGAAAGTGAACAGCTTGATACACAGTATGTATTTAGCCACGAAAGCAAAGTGCCCGGCATGTACTACATTGAGACAGATGAGCACGGTGAGCGAAGCTTTACTTATTGGCGAAGTGATTCGGCAGCTAAAAAAACAGTTGATTTTTTAAATGCCGAGTGCGTTGACCAATTATGCCAAGGTGATATGTTTTTCTTTTCAGGGATCTCTTTAGCCATCATAGATGAAACATCGCGTGATCAATTCTGGAAGGTTTTAGAGCAACTAAAAAGTGCTGGGGTTAAAATTGTATTTGATCCTAACTACCGAGCTCGTTTATGGGACAGTGTAGAGGATACTAAAGCGCAGTATCATTTAGCATTTGGCCTTGCAGATATAACTCTACCAGGAGTTGAAGACCTAACAACATTATATGATGTTCACAGCGTTGAGGCGGTAATAGAGTACTTAAAGCCATATCGAATTAATGAGATTGTGGTTAAAAATGGTCCAGAATCTGTTATTACACAACAAAACAACACACTTCAAAGCCACACAATAATACCTGTCAAGACGGTGGTAGATACAACGTCAGCGGGCGATGCCTTTAATGGTGTTTATTTAGGCGCTCGACTTTCAGGTAAGTCAATTGCGGCAGCAGTTCAACTTGGCGCTAAAGCAGCCGGAGCTGTGATTCAACAACCGGGTGCAATTGCACCAAAAGATGTTTTTCAACATGCAATGGTTGAAGCTGGTATCTAATAAAATTTAAGGCCTCCATACCCCGGCCAAACTACTTAAAATAAAGGAACAACGTTATGACTCGCTTTTCTGAACTTATGTCAGGGCAAACTCTGCTACCTATAATTCAAGCTGATACCCCAGAGCAGGGTGTTCAAATTGCAAAAGCTATGGCTAAAGCAGGCCTTACTTTGGTTGAAGTTGTGCTAAGAACAGACGCCTCAATTGATGCTTTAAAAGCGATTAAAGAGCAAGTCCCAGAGCTTAAAGTTGGCGCAGGTACCGTTATTAACGAAGCTATTTTACAGCAAGCAATTGAAGCCGGTTCTGATTTTATTGTAACCCCAGCGGTATCTCCTAAATTACTAACTGCACTCACAAAATGTGGTGTTCCTGTTTTACCCGGCGTATCAAATACCGGTGACATTTTAATGGCGCTAGAGTATGGCTTTGAGGAGCAAAAATTATTCCCTGCATCGCTAGCAGGAGGGGCTCCGTTTGTGTCGGCTGTATCGAGTGTATTTAGAGCGGTTAGCTTTTGCCCAACGGGTGGGGTAAGTGAAAGTAATAAAATGGATTATCTTTCTTTAAATAACGTATTTGCTGTAGGTGGTACATGGGTTGCTAAAAAGGAATGGGTTGCACAAGAAAACTGGCAAGCTATTACAGACTCATGTATTCAAGCAATAAAATAGCAGGGAGCGCTAAAATGAACGATTTATCTCAAACTATTTTACCTGGCGTAATAGTGGGTGACGAGGTAAGTGCAATATATAACCATGCACGTGCTAACCAGTATGCGCTGCCAGCTGTAAATGTAGTTAGCACAACCTCAATTAATGCAACTCTTGAGGCTGCGAAAGAAATGAAGTCACCGGTTATTATTCAGCTTTCAAATGGGGGTGCACAGTTTTTTTGTGGTAAAGGCCTCTCATTACCAGAACAACAAGGTGCAGTACTTGGTGCGGTGAGCGCAGCTAGGTATGTACATAGTGTTGCGGCGCACTACGAAATCCCCGTTATGCTTCATACCGATCACGCAGCCAAAAAATTATTACCATGGATTGATGGCTTGTTGGATGAGGGTGAAAGGCATTTTAGATTGACAGGTAAGCCGTTGTTTAGCTCACACATGATCGATTTATCTGAAGAGCCGCTAGAAAAGAACATAGAGATATGTGAGCGCTACTTAGCACGCATGGCTAAAATAGGGATGACACTAGAAATTGAGCTTGGTTGTACAGGCGGAGAAGAAGATGGTGTCGATAATTCCCACCTTGATAGCTCAGCGCTTTATACGCAGCCAGAAGATGTTGCTTACGCTTATGAACGCTTAAGTGCTATTAGTCCTAATTTTATAATTGCCGCTTCTTTTGGCAACGTGCATGGTGTTTATAAACCAGGAAATGTTGTCCTTACGCCTACTATTTTAAAAGACTCACAAGCATATGTAGCGAAAAAATTTAACTTACCGAGTAATTCAATTAACTTTGTATTTCACGGGGGCAGTGGTTCAGAGGAAGAAAAAATTGCAGAGTCATTAACGTATGGCGTAGTTAAAATGAACATTGATACCGATACGCAGTGGGCATGTTGGAACGGTGTTTTAGATTACTACAACAGCAACGAGGCCTACCTACAAGGTCAAATTGGTAACCCTAACGGTGATGATAAACCTAACAAAAAGTACTATGACCCACGCGTGTGGCTTCGTCACTCTGAGCAGCATATGGTAACAAGACTCATCCAGTGCTTTGAAGATCTTAATTGTGTAAATCGGTATAGCTTATGAAAAGACTCAATACAGTATTAAAAGAAGATGGTGTAAGAACGGATCTAATTTTACTTATCCGTACTATTTTAGCCACAAGTAAAGAGATTGCGTTTAGGGTTGGTCAAGGTGAACTTGCAGGTGTTTTGGGTTCCACAATGAATGAAAACATTCAGGGTGAAGTTCAAAAAAAACTAGACATAATTGCCAACCAATTACTTAAAGATATTCTTCTTGACGACAGCTCTGTAAGAACCGTTGCCTCTGAAGAAGAAGATCATGCGGTTGGTGGCCACCCTGAAGGCACTTTTATTGTTGCTTTTGATCCACTCGATGGCTCTTCTAATATCGATGTAAATGGTCAAATAGGCACAATATTTACTATTTATTTGGCAAGAGACGACGTACCTTTTGACAGTGATGAGCAGTTTAATCAACCGGGTGTAAGCCAAGTGTGTGCAGGCTATGTATTATATGGCCCTTCATCATTGCTCGTAATGACCACCGGTGGGCCAACACGCTGTTATACCCTTGACTCAACACATGGTGGGTATTTACTCACTAATCCACAACTACAAATTCCTTCGCAAAGCCGAGAGTTTGCCGTAAATATGGCAAATTATCGTTACTGGGATGAGCCTACACAAGTGTACTTTGACAAGTTGCTTTACACATCTGAAAGCTTTGAAAAAAGCTCAATCCGATGGAATGCGGCAATGGTAGGTGATGTACACAGAATATTATGTCGCGGTGGCTTATTTTTATACCCGCAGGATAAACGCGTTGGTAATGACAATGGCAAAATTAGGCTTTTATATGAAGCCAACCCGCTTGCAATGCTCGTAGAAAATGCGGGAGGCAAAGCCACATCGCGTGGCGCTCGAATTTTAGATATAACTCCTGACGATTTACATCAACGAGTTCCCGTTACTTTAGGTTCGATTGAACCCGTTGATTATTTTAACAATTCAGCGCTAAGCTAATTCGATATCCTTCACTTCGGTTATTTAGTAACAGAGAAAGCTTTTCTCTGTTACTTTCCTTTTCAACTAATTACTTATCTTCTTGTTCTTGCAATTCTATTAATACGCTCATTAGTTAAATAGTCATTTGTATTTTAGAGTCATTATTGTAAAGCCAATTGGTAAAAATTTATTTTTTGTCAATGCTGATTTTTGTACATTTATGCATCCTTTAAATAGGTTGGTGGGTTACCAATGTGCCTTGTATAGGTAAAAAGGTACATTGACATCAGTAAATAAGCTGGAAATATCATTTCTATTGTGGTTATATGACCAAGTTGGTTAACAAGTTATTTTCAAATAAAGTAAATTTGGTAACAACTAATCTGATTATTTGGTAACACACACAATAGCTGGCCAAATATTTAACCTATAAAATGGAGAATAGAGGCATCATGAATTTAAAACACTTTGCACTATGCGCTATTGCAGCGGCAATAGTTGGTTGTGACACTGACGCAAACAACAATGACAACGAACTGGGCTCTATTGCTCTGTCAGGAACAGCCACAAGCGGTCAAACATTAACAACAAACGTGTCAGATCCTGATGGTATATCAGGAACTGTTTCTTATTTTTGGTATGCAGATAACGAAGTAATAGAAGGCGCTAATAGCGCATCGTTTACACTTACGGACGATCAAATTGGTTTAGCTATCACAGCTCAAGCTAAATATACTGATGATGGTGGTGTTAACGAGTCACATATTTCAGATCCGACCTCTGACGTAGCAGCCATTGCATTTCCAGCAAGCGTAACAATAACAGGTGATGCACTTATCGGGTCAGAGCTGACCGCGAATGTTGAAGACGAAAATGGTTTTGATAGTTTAACAGTTGTATACGAGTGGTTGGCGGATGACGTAGTAATTGAGGGAGAAGTTCTTTCGTCACTCATGCTTACTGAAGCACAGTTTAATAGCGTGATCACCGTTACAGCATCGTTTGAAGACGATCGTGGGTTTGCTGAGTCAGTGACATCTGTTGGCACTGCGCCTGTTGCGCGTGTTAATGCGCAAGGTGATGTAGCAATTAGTGGCACACCCACAGTGGGTAATACGCTTAGTGCTGATATTACTGATATGGATGGTGTATCTGGAGAAGTCACTTATCAATGGTTTGCTGACGATGAAGAAATAGTTGGTGCTACCCAAAGCGAATATATTGTAGAGGCTGCTTTAATTGGGCAAGCTGTATCGGTACAAGTGACTTATACAGATGACAATGGTTTTGTAGAAGATAATACATCAGAAAAAACAATTCCCGTATCGGCTGTTGCGGTTGATGAAGCGGGAAGTATTACAATTATAGGCACATCACCTTACTTAGTTAGCGGTGAATTAACAGCGCAACTAACAGATAATAATGGTATTGAAGAAACAAATGTTACCTATAGCTGGTTTGCCGATGGCGTTGAAATAGCCGATACAAACAGTAATACGTTTTCACCTGCGGCATATGCGGGTGCAATTATATCTGTGAGTGCTTCTTACACCGATAACGACGGATTTGAGGGTTCTGTAAGTGGTTCACTAGAGACGGTAATTTATTCCCAACTTGTTAGCTCACCAACAGAGCTACTAAGTGCGGTAAGTGGCGGCCTTGCTGATGGTGATGTTGTTGGCCTTAATACCGGTGTTTACGCTGATATGGATGAAGTTTTACTCACCAGTGGTGTAACGCTTCGCGCTGTTGAAGAACAAACGCCAGTTATTAGTGGCGAAGTATGTATTCACGTTGCTTCAGGTGTAGAAGGTGCAGCGCTAACAGGCCTTACGTTTAAAAATATAGATACAAAATCAGGCTCATTTTGTGAAACGCAAGAAAGTGCAATTATTTATTCTGAAGGGAATAACTTCGAGTTTACTCAAAATACTATGGATGGCGATGAAGCCGAGTTAAATAATTCGACTTACCACTGGTTAATGATCAAAGGCATGGGAGCGCTAATTGAGCGAAATACATTTAGTAATCGTGATAATGCTGAAAATGGTTCCGTTATTAAAATTGCTTCATCAGGCAGCGACCATGTTGTTCAATACAATTTATTTAGTGGCACCAGTGCGAATCCAAATTTTGGTAACTCAAGCCTTCATTTAATTAATGCGGGTAGTACTACCGGTTCAGATGCAGCTGACGATGCAAACTTTACTATTCAATATAATCGAGTAGAAAACTTTGTAACCGGTCGTCGTTTAATGCGTGTGCAAACATCGGGTGCAACTATTAAAGGTAACACTGTGGTTAACCCTAATGGTGGGATTTCACTAGAAGATGGTGGTTTTAATAACGTGACAGACAACGTTATTATTCGTACTACTGATATTGCAAGCTCTAGCGATCGTTCTGCTGGTGTGCTAATTACACCGCTAGGCCACACAGTTAGTAACAACTACATTGCAGGTATTCGTTCTGGTAATAAAGAGGCTGGTGGAATTGTATTTACAGCAAATCCATTCTCTCAAGCTGATGGCGGTATACCAAACTCAGGCAACCAAGCTGTATTAGATGCGGCGGGTGACTTCACATTAACGGTAACTAACAACACTATTTTGAACTCTCAGCAACCAATCGTGTTTAGTACTGAAATAGGTTCTCGTGCTCCTGTGGGTGATTGTGATGAACTTACAGTGGATAATGCTCCTGTACTCTATGGCTTAACTAAAAATGCATTTGTCATAAACTTTGATGGAAACCTTATTGCTAATGGCTTAGGTGATCAAACTGATGCAGATACCATTGAAAGTAGCGCCTTAACACAAGGATTATTCTATCCAAATACGCTTGATAGCGACCATGCTTTTGAATACGACTGTGATTTAATCAAGCATGATACATCAGTATTAAGCAACAACTTTGGTTACATGGATAGCCGTGTATCTGGTGATACAAGTGGCGATTGGGTTGCAATCAGAAACCTAAATGGTAACGGCTCATTCGATACCGATGGCGCTATTGATCAAGACCCAGCTGCAAACGGTAAAGAAATACTTGAATATGTATTCGCAGCAAGCACATTACTTGAAACCGACCCAGCAGGTTTACAAGCTGTGGCAGGTGCAAAAGGGCTTTACTACATTCAAGCGAGTGATGTAGGTGTTGGCTCAACATGGGTTGTTAATAACGACTAACCTAAGTAAACACTCTTAATTAAAAAGCCCCTTTTTTGGGGTTTTTTTATGCCTGTGAGTAAAATATGACCGAAAAATGCGTTTGCTTTTCTAATTATTTTTCATTATAACGCCGCCTGACCCCTTGGTAATGCTGGTTTGTGAAAATTGGTATGTTAATTGGTAATGTTTTGATTGTTAAATTGGTTGATCATGCGTGGTTGCTTGAGTATATTAACAACAGTTGTCACATAACTTATACAGATGAATAACAAGTCAACACACAACAATCACACAACAATAACCAACGGAGCATAAAAATGTCGTTGAAGTCTTCAAAAAATAATAAAATGCGTTCAGGTCAATTCGCACTGAGTCCGGTAGCTAAATGGGTACGAACAGCCGCTATTGCCGGTGTAGCAAGCTCATGTGTATTTTCAGCGCACGCACAACAAGAACAAGCAAAAGCGACTGAGGTCGAGCCTGATGTAGAAATCATCAGTGTTACAGGTACACGCAGAACAATTCAAGATCAAATAGCCATAAAGCGCGAAGCCACAACCGTTGTTGATGGTCTTTCATCTGAAGATATTGGTGATTTACCCGCTTTATCGATAGGTGAAGCATTAGAGTCTATTACAGGCGCAGCATCGCATCGTGAAAATGGCGGTGCGACAGAAATTACCATTCGTGGCCTAGGCCCATTTTTAAGTGCAACACACATAAACGGCCGTGAAGCGACCAATGGTAGCGGTGACCGCTCAGTAAACTTTTCACAATTTCCATCAGAACTTGTAAAAAAAGTAGCTATTTATAAAACCCAAGATGCTTCGATGATTGAAGGTGGGGTTGCGGGTGTTATCGCACTTGAAACGGTTACCCCATTGGATTATGGCAAGCAGCGTTTGCAAGGTGAGGTTAAACTTAACTACAACCCTGACGAGAGTAATGTAGATAACTCACTACAAAGCGATTTAGGTTATCGTGGCACATTTAGCTATGTTGACCAGTTTGAGTTTGATAATGGTCAGGCAGTTGGCTTTTCTTTTGGTGTGCAACGACAAGATATTTCGCAGCCAGAAGCAGAATACCGAAGCTCTAGCCCATCAGGTTCGTCTCTTTGGGCATGTTTAAATGACCCAACTAATACGAATGAAGGTTTTTACCGCAGTAGTGCAGGTGATTGTGAGGATCAAGTAAACGGAAGTAATAACCAAGGTTATGACACAGAAATTGACCCTGACACAGGCAAAGCCGTAAGTGATGGTACTCCATACGCATGGACTGGCAGCAGCCGAAGCTTTCGTCAAAACGAAACGTCAGACGAGCGTGACGCGGTATTTTTTGCCTTTCAGTACCAGCCGTCTGCAGAATGGGATATTAATTTTGATAGCCAAATTTCTGATAGAACGCAACGAGAAGCACGCCATGATTTAATTTTCTTACAAAAGCGCGCAACACCAGGTGTAACCGGCCCATCACTTGTCACTAACGATGTAGGCGGTATTTTACATTGGGAAGGTGAAGAGCGTATTGAGTCTGCTGGTGAGCAATTTTCTCGTGAAGAAAATTACCGTGGTTACGGCTTAAATATCGAACATACTGTAAATGATAGACTGACCATTGATTTAGATTTAGCGTATTCAAAAACTTCGCGTGAAGAACTACAAATTTCTAACCGAGGCAGAACCGCTGGACGTAATTATTTCTCGTGGGATATGGGCGATAACATTCCACATTTCACGCTTACTGATTTTGACGTAACAGATATATCTAATTTTACTGACAGCTTAAGAACGCGTATTGACCGTGAAAACGTGAGAGATAACAAAGTTGTGTCTGCTCGTTTAGATTTTGACTATTTAGTTGATAGCGGCATGTTCACCACAATTCAAGGTGGCGTTCGTACCTCAGAGCTTAGCTTTACACAATTTGGTGGAACGAACGGTAACGGCTCTCGTAATCAATTTACTTTAGGTTCAGGTGCTGAAGCGCTCGATGTGCTTCAAGGTTGTCAAATTGATTTTCCTGAATCAGGCTTTTTGTCTAGTGTGTCAGATGGAAATATCATCACGCATGTAGATAGCGATGGCAATGTGGTAGACACAGGGACAGGCTCTTCATGGGCGACTTACGATAATGAGTGTTTTTCTCAAGCCGTTGTCGCGTCTAATGAGGGTGGAGTATTTGAATACCCTGAGGTTGAATACCAAAACGCAGGAACCATTGACGTAACTGAAAAAACAACGGCTGCTTACTTAATGGCTAATTACGATACAGAAATGTTTGGTAAGTTTATTCGTGGTAACTTTGGTTTGCGTATTGTCGATACTGAAGTCACATCAATTGGTTTTAGAAATAGTTTTGACGTTGTTACCAGCGATACAGGGGTTCTTTCTCTTGTTGAATCAGACACAGGTACTCTTGATAAAATAAAAGGGGGCGGTGATTACACCAAGTTCTTACCTAGCTTTAACTTAGTGGTCGATTACAGCGAAGATATTTTATTACGTGCGGGTATTTACCGTGGTATGTCGCGTGCAGACCCATCTGATTTAGGTTATAGCCGCTCTTTTCAAGAAGACACATCTGATACGGCCACTACAATTAGTGACTTGTTAGTGGGTGTAAACGGCTCTGGTAACCCAGATACGCAGCCTCTAATGTCATGGAACTACGATGCAGCATTTGAGTGGTACCCTAATGAAGATTCAATTTTTGCATTAAGCCTATACTACAAACAGTTCCAAGGCGGCTTTCAACAGCGCACAGTTATTGAAGACTTTGTTGTAGGGGGGGAAACCGTTTCATTGCCTATTACAAATTCAGTAACAAACGACGAAGAGAGTGAGATTTTAGGCCTAGAAACATCATTCTCATACCGTTGGGACAATGGTATAGGTGTTAAGTTTGGTTATAACTATGCCGACACTGATTTTGAATTTGAAGACAGCCTATACGGTGATACATTTGTAACAGACGTTGATGGCAATACAACTCAGCTTAAAGAAGGCATTGTTGAGCCAGGTTCTGTACCTGGGTTTTCTAAGCATGTATTTAGCAGCCAACTTTATTACCAAATAGGTGGCTTTGATACTGCGGTTATTTACAAATACCGTAGTGAGTATTTCCAACCTTATACAAGCAATGGTACACGCTTACGTTATGTTGATTCGGTAGGCGTATGGGAAATGCGTGCATCGTACAAAATTAACAAGCACTTTAGAGTTAAAGCAGAGGCAATTAATTTATTTAGTGCTCCTAAATCTCAAGACTTTTTTGTTGAAGACAACTTAGGTGAAGTAAACGATTACGGCCCACGTTTATTCTTAGGTTTAAGTTATAAACTGTAAAAGTTAGTAACTTATAAAAACCCCCAATTGGTTTAACTAATTGGGGGTTTTTTGTATCTACGTGGATGTACACACCTTTATCACTGACTTTTCTAAACTAAACCATCTAAACTGATCGCAGATTAAATTCCATTCAACTTTTACAGCCTTTGTGGTAAGCCAAAAAAACTCCTTTGCATTTTTATAAGCGTAAATACGATTAGTCTGTTTTATTTTTGTACCTTTTTATTCTAGCCAAAAGTCTAATAGATCTTTAATTGGTTAACCAATTTTAGGGCTTTTTATACTTTTATAATTAAAAGCTTTCAATTTATAGCTAAATAATATAACGGAATAATGAACTTAAAAATACAATTTAACTACTACTATAGTGCTGCATACCTGATTTGAAAACTATATGTATTACAGGTGGTTGTATTTTTTTCCTACATTGTTGTAGTTGTCAGGTATGGGGAATTAATTTTTGGTAATAACAAATTTGAATAATTTTATAAAATTTGACTTACAGGGTGGTTGACCTTTTTGGTTTTGAGTGTAAATATTCAGTTAACCTTTTGTAATACATTAATTCACTTTTTGTATGAAAAGTAACAAGTAGCATAGCGTTTCACACACACAGGAAAAAACTATGAGTCATAATTTATCAAAAATCACACTGGCGGTTATATCTGCAACGGCAATGAATATGTCTTTATCTGTTCATGCGCAGGAAGAGACAAAAAATGTTAAGGATGACCTAGAGGTAATTGAAGTTTCTGGTATACGTCAGTCTTTAACTAATGCGCTTGCTGAAAAACGTTCAGCAGACAGCCTTGTAGAAATTATTCAGTCAGAGGATATTGGTAAGTTACCTGACCAAAACTTAGCTGAAGTACTTGAAAACGTAACGGGGATTCAGATCACGCGTCAGGCTGGTGTAGGTACGGGTGTTCAAATTCGTGGTACCGATGCAAACCGTACTGAAATAAATGGTGTTTCAACTGTGGGTTCAGGTTCTGGACGCAGCGGCATTAGCTTTGAAGACGTGTCGGCTTCTATTATCTCTAGTTTAGAAGTTATAAAGTCTCCTGAGGCCAAAACAATTGAAGGCTCAGTAGGCGGAACAATAAACCTTAAAACAATACGTCCACTCCAACTAGGTGAACAATTAGCCACAATTAGAGTACAAGGCGAAAATAGTAGTTTAAGCACTGATAGTGGCTTACAACCTCGTTTTTCTGGTACTTTTGCAGATAACTGGGAAGGCGACTTTGGTGAGTTTGGTATTTTAGTAAGCGGCAGTTATGCCGAGCAAGACGTAACAGCATTTCGCCCTCGTGCAGACAGAGACAACATTGTAACCTCTGATAGTGGCGTAGCCAGTGCACAGTCTTTTGACTTTTTACCTATTCAATTTTTTGTTCAAGACTACGATAACTACGAATATGAAACAAAGAACTTTGTAGGTACGCTTGAGTGGGCACCAAATGACAATACTAAGTTTTATTTTGATGCTGTTGTAAACGATCAAGAACGTCGTCAAGAGAGCTCTCGTGTTCAAGCGTCGGGTGTGAGTGCATTGAATGACATTTCGGTTCCTGATGAATTTGAAACAATTAATCTAGGTTCTTTAGGTGGAACTAATTTAGGTTCAATTCAAGCGGCTTTACGCGGTGTAATCCCAGTTAATTTAGCAAATGATGATGACGATCCAAATTTACGTTTTTCGAGTGATACAAATTCTCGTGTTACAGACAGTAATATTTTTAGGATAGGCGGTGAATGGCAAGGTGATAAATGGTTTGTAAGCGCTGAGGTTGCGTCGTCATCTTCTGATACAACAACACCAAGCTTTAATACTACACTTAACTTCATTAACCCTAATGCACCTTTAGATGCTGGTGGCGGTAATGATAACAGTGTGCCTTTTGAATACGACCTATCAGGTGGAGCACTTACTTTTGGTATTGCACAAGGTGCTGAATATGCACCTACGGTTGAGCAATTACTTGACCCTGCAAATGTAGTACTACGCGACGTAAACATAGGCCAAGATACTGTTGAGAACTCTGAAGATGCGTTCCGTATAGATTCAACATATTACACAGACTCAATTGTTACCTCTGTTGATTTTGGTTACCGTTACAGCAAATCGGCGAGTAAGCAAAACGAAATCACATCAAGTGTTGGTCTGCGCTCTATGGCAGATAGCCCAAGAGGTGATTTATTCGCTGATCTTTTAGTTGCGGGTCCTGATAACTTTAATGAGGCTGATGGTCGTTCGTTATACATAGGCGATTTTTTACTGATAGACCCAGAACTCGTGGCATCAGACCCAGATGCAGTACTTGCAACACTTCAGCAAGCATTACAAACTCATGGCTCTAGCCGTACGCTAAATGCACCAACGTCAAGTTCTTCAGGCTTTTTTGATATTGAAGAAATTACCCACGCTTTTTATGCACAAGCTAACTTTGAATACGACATGTTCCGCGGTAACTTTGGTTTACGTTATATTCAAACTGATGTTGAATCGACAGGTAACTCTGTAACGCAAGACGGCAGTGGCAATGAGCTAGTAACGCGTATTACAAATGAGTCAGACTACAACTTTATCCTACCGCGTTTAAACTTAGTTGCCGACGTCTCAGAAGATGTAGTGGTTCGCTTTGGTGCAGGTAAAGACATTCGTCGTCCAGATTATAACGACTTATCTACTTCTATTACTTATAGCACGAGCCCAAATGATGAAGTTGAATTTGGTAACCCAGCACTAAAACCAGAAGAAGTATTATCTTATGATTTATCAGCAGATTGGTACTTTACTGAGGCGAGCGTATTTAGTGTAGGTATTTTCCACAAAACGCGTAAAGAGCTTCATGTTAATCAGTTAACATCGCCGGTAGAAGACCCAGTAACAGGCTATCGTGATTTAACAGACCCATGTGAAGGGGGGGGCATATTTAACCCAATTGCAGACATTAACGTGTTTGGTCCTGAAAATGGTCGTGGTGTATGTGTAGGTACTGAGACAAAAGTAAACGACACTGGCGAAACAATCCAAAAAGGGATTGAGTTTGCGTTCCAGTATGACCTATCTAGCTTTGAAAAAGATTTAGGATGGGCGTCGGGTTTTGGTGTTTTAGCTAATTACACAATTCAAGAGTTCACGGGCGGGGAAACAGTCAATAAGGCTACTTCAAGAGCGAGTAACGTATTTGCTGCAAGCACCGGTACACCGGGTATTGAAGTAAGCGAAATACAAGGTTTGCTTAACTTATCAGAAAATGCGTATAACTTTACTCTATACTACGAAAAGTTCGGTTTATCGGCACGTATGCGTTACACATGGCGTGAAGGTTACCGCTCAAACGATTTTGGTAGCACGTCAAGCTTCCCATGGGGGTTCCCTGTAGTGCAAGAGGACCGTGGCCAGCTTAATGCAAGTATTAGCTACGATGTAAATGAGCAGCTTAATATTGGCTTAGAAGCCGTAAATATTACTGAGTCTGAAATTAGCCAGTCTTGTGTTAACGAAGGGTCGTTATTGTGTTTCCAAGGCCTTACAGACCGTCGTATTACGTTCGGTGCTAGTTACCGTTTTTAAAATTTATGTTGAAAGTATGTAGCCTTTGAACGGGCACAAAAAGCAAGCCACTACGGCTTGCTTTTTTATTTTTAAGGTTTAAATAATGAGCAGTTTTTAAATTAAATTAGGTACTAATTGGTTTCATTTTCTCTATTTGTTTACTACCTTTTTGGTATTAATATTTTTTTAAATGAGATCATTCATGAATGGTATCAGTGATTTAAATTTTAAAAACTTACTTGAGTATGCACAAGTAGGTGTGATTATTCATAACTGGGATACATCAATTGTTTACATAAACCCAATCGGTTTGCAGTTACTAAATTTAGATTACGAGCAAGCAATAGGGCGAGACATTTATGACCCTAATTGGACACTCATTGACGAGCAAAGCAATCTAATGTCTGTTGATGATTATCCAGTTAATATTGTTAAAGCTACAAAAAATAAAGTAGTTAATAAAATTATAGGTGTTGTTGGCGGGGCAAAAAAAGATATAAGCTGGTTTATGGCTAACGCTTACTTTGAAGGACATGACGATGATAAAAACTTTATTGTTGTAACCATCACTGATATTTCTGACGCTAAGCAGCAAATTTCATTTCAAGATGTGGTCGAAAATACGCAAGACATGGTTGTTATTACCGATGCAAAAAATATCAAACACCCTGAAGGGCCTAAAATAATTTACGTAAATAAGGCTTTTGAAGTACTCACTGGCTATACCTCAGCAGAAGTTATTGGTGAAACGCCTCGAATTTTACAAGGTGATTTGACCGATTCTAAAGGCAAACAAAGAATATACGCTGCGCTAGAACGTCGAGAAGAAGTAACTGAAACACTGTTAAATTATGATGTTAGAGGAAGGCCCTATTGGGTTGAAATGAATATTATTCCGTTGAAAAATAAGTTTGGTGAGGTTACTCATTTTGCAGCAATTCAACGGGATGTTTCAAAAAGTAAATTTCAAACAGAACAGTTAGAAAAACGAAATAAAGATTTAAAAGAGTTAAAAGTTAACCTAGAAAATTTAGTACAAGAAAGAACATTTGAATTACAACAAGCTAAGTCTCAACTTGAAAAAATAGCGTTTTTTGACCCATTAACTGGAATTCCTAATCGTCGCTTTTTTTCAGATCAAGTTAATAAATTAGTCAAAGGAAGTGTCAGGCGTGGGGGTATAATTGCGTTTGGATTATTTGATGTTGATAACTTTAAAGCTGTTAACGATACCTATGGTCATGATGTGGGTGATCGCGTACTTGTTGAATTAGCAAACATATTAACGCACATATTGAGAATTGATGATGTATTTTGCCGCTTTGGTGGTGAAGAGTTTGCTTTTGCTGTTATTTTAAAAGAAGTAGACGATGCTGAACCCGTTGCCGAAAAACTTATAAATGCAATTAGAGATCTTAAAGTGCCTGTTGAAGGTGAAAACACAATAAATGTAACCGTAAGTATGGGGTTAAACGTGGTATCACCAAACAATAGCACTGACATAGATGATGAAATAAAAAAATCAGATGCGGCAATGTACCAAATTAAAAAGTCTGGCAAAGATCGTTATAAAATTATTTATGAACCATAAAATAAGTTGGGTTATGCAATGTTACTAAGCTAATAAGTATAACTTTTCACAAGTTAGGTACTCACTCTTTTACATGTATAAGCCGTTAAAATATTGCCTTTATTGTGCTAATTTTGTTGGCTCCATTGCTTGGGCGATAAGCCGTACATTCTTTTAAATTCTCTGCTGAACTGAGAACTGCTTACATAACCCATTTCCATGGCCGCAACGTTGACATTGGTACCTTGTGTTATTTTCATGGCGGCATGGTTAAGCCTCATTGATTTAACAAATTGAATAGGGGACATGTTAGTTGCTTGTTTAAATTTACGATGGAATACAGCGCGGCTCATACCTATTTGGCTAGCCATGTCTTCAATGGTTATGTTTTCATGCAAATGAGATGATAAAAAGGCAATTGAACGTGCAATCTCGTTACCCACACCAAATGCTCGTTTAAATGCATAGCCTGCTTGACCTTTTAACAGCGCGTAATATAGCTCACGCAAGCGTGCTTTTTTCAATATGGCTAAATCAACAGCATCATCGTCGAGCAACAACATTTTATATAACGCATCGGTAAAGTTAGGGTCCCAATCGGCAGTTAAAATACTTTGTGAAGGATAACTCACGTTAGGTATTTGTTGGGTGCTAGTTGCGCTTTGAATCTCGAGTGCTAACTCGGTCATAATTCCTGTATCTATCGAAATGTATACACCTATTAATGGGTTATCTGTCGAGGCTTTTGGAGTACCGGCTTCAATAGGCATAGGCATTGTGCAACATATGTATTGTGTGTTGTCATAAAGGTGTTTGTTGCCATCTAAAATAGCTTCTTTTGTGCCTAAAACAATAGCCGTGACAGAAGGTTTATAGACCGCTGGTGAACATTCAATAGGGTCTGTGATTTTAAATAATTGAATGCCTTCAATACCTGTTTGTACCATGCCGCTTTCATTCATTTTTCTATTAATTAGTTGTAGTATTTTGGCTTTACTCATAGTCAATAATCACTCATTAAACAGGTGGTAAAATTAGCATTAGAGTTTGTGTAACTCAACAAAGTGATACAAATAGGCATGTTTTAAGGATTATTACGCCTTTTAGCATGTGTGGCTGAGATTATAATGTCTGCATATTAAAATTAACATTATTCATCTTGGACAACATTATGACGCAAAAAAATCAATTTGGGCCTAACGGCTGGACACCTGAAAACTTAAGCGCTTTGCATGGTAAAACTTATCTAATTACGGGAGCAAATACAGGTGCGGGCTTTCAAGCAACTCGCATATTACTCTCTAAGGGAGCCAATGTTGTTATGCTAAATCGTAATCCAAATAAATCTGTGCTGGCAATTACAAAGCTCAAGGATGAATTTGGCAGTGGCGCAAACGTCAGCTTTATAACATTGGATTTAGCCGATTTGACATCAGTACGCACTGCTTGCACAGAAATTTTGATAAAAGTACCTCAAATTAACGCACTAATTTGTAATGGTGCAATAGCGCAAGTTGAGCAGCAACAATTTACAGCAGATGGTTTTGAAAGCCAGTTAGGGGTTAACCATTATGGCCACTTTTTATTATGTGGTTTGTTGTTTGAGCGAATTAACACATCGAAGGGACGTATTGTTGTGGTGTCGAGTGAAGGGCACAAAATGGGGCTTAAAACAATTCAGTTTGAAGACATGAACTGGGATAAAAATTACAACGCAAATAAAGTGTATAGCCAAAGTAAATTGGCGCAAATGATGTTTGCTTACGAGCTACAAAATAAAGTTAAAGCGGCCGATAAAAATGTGGAAGTATATGTTTGTCATCCTGGGGCATCAAACACATCATTAATTAGGGAAACAGCAAGTTTTGCTACTAGGTTATCGTGGTCATTTATGGTCAAACTGGGTATTGCTCAATCAGCTGAAAAAGGCGCTTATCCAGAAGTAATGTGCGCAGCTCAAAGTAACCTAAAGCAGCATGCCTACTACGGACCAACCGGATTTTTAAACTTTGGCGGCCCTGTAGGCGAATGTAAGCTCGAATCATTTGTGTTAGATAAAAAGGTTTTAACAAAATTATGGACGCTTTCGGAACAACAAACAGCATTTAAATGGCAACTGTAGAAAGCAATATTTACTAGACGAGCACCTATGAAACATTTCATTTATATATTGGGAATATTTATGTCGGCCTCAACAGCGTTAGCGAATGAACTTATTAGCGAACAAAACACTTCACAACCAACAATAAATAGCGCGTTGGTTCAGGATCATGAAGGTAATATTTATCGAACAGTTACGATTGGTAAACAAATATGGTTAGCTGAAAACCTTCGTGTGACTAAGTTTCAAGATGGCTCAAAGGTTAATACTGGCTTTATACCTAATGATGATAAAAGTAATTTAGCTATTTATGGTAGGCTTTACGATTGGTATGACGTAACAGATACGCGAAACCTTTGCCCAGAAGGATGGCGAGTCGCCTCTGATGAAGACTACAAAGCTTTAGAGATAGCTATAGGAATAGATAAAACAGACGTGGATAAACTTGGGTGGCGTGGACAAGACGACGTGGCAATTACGTTAAAAGTAAAGCAACCCGACACTATTTTTAAGCGTTTTAATCAATTGCAAGTAAATAAATACGGCTTTTCTGCTATGCCTGCGGGGGTCAAATTAGGAAATTGGTATATCACTCAGGGTATGTATACCGAGTTTTGGACAAGCACCAATGCAACTAATTCTGAGGCTTATGCAAGAACACTTGCTTATTCGTGGTGGAACTCTCACAAGGGCGAAATTCGCCGTGCGAAGCTTAATAAAGAGTATATGTTTTCAGTTCGATGCGTAAAAATTTAGGTGATTAGATAATGCTATTAAAAATTACATTCGTGTTGTTTATTACACTTTTTACAGCAACAGGTTGCGTAAATACGAACCAAGCTTCGTCGGGCGATGATATTGATAAAGATCTTATTGTGCTGGCACATGGATTAGGAAGAAGCGATTGGGCCATGTGGAAATTAGCTCAAAGGCTAGAGCAAGCAGGGTATAAAGTATGCAGTTTAGATTACGCAACAATTGGCGAAAGTGTTGAGGCAGTATTGAAAGACACAACAAAACAAATTGATGCCTGTATTATCAATTCTTCAAAAGTGCACTTTGTAGGGCATTCTTTAGGTGGGTTAGTAATTAGAGCATATTTACAAAACGCTAATCACACACTAAAAAATGTGGCTATAGGAAATAGCGTTTTAATAGGCACGCCAAATAAAGGGAGTGAACTGGCTGATCATTTTAAAAACTCTTGGTTAATTACTTTAGGAGGCGGCATTAGCAAATCATTAGTTACAGGTGTGAATAGCCTTGGTTATAATTTGGGAGAGTTAACTGTAAAGTTTGGCGTAATAGCAGGTACAAAGTCGTCTAGCTTAACTAACGATAAATTTAATGGTGTTAATGATGGGCTTGTATCGGTTGAGTCCACAAAATTAGCGAACATGCATGATTTTATTACTATTAATGTAAGCCACTCTGAAATGCGCTACAACGAAAATGTTGCTTATCAAACTATACATTTTTTACAAAAAGGTTATTTTAAGCACTAATTTTATGCATGATTAGCTAGCTACTATCAAAAAATACTTCAGTTTATTTAACCTTAACAGAGAGGTTAAAAGCCACCGTTTAAATATTAAACCCACTTAATAAAGCCTCTTCAGCAATATTTACCATCGACTAAAAATAGAGAGTTAACAACGCGTTTAACGCTTGAATTGAAAAATTTTATTTGAACTTGTGATTTTTTCGCAGTTGCTGCGAATAACTAGGTAATAAACTAAGCAGATATTACTTTAGGCTCGATATGTTTTAAATAGTATTTAAAGCAAATCGAAGGCATACCCGTAAATAGGGCTAGAGTGCTTTATGCTATTAAATAAACAAACTTTAAAGTCTTAATATTATGAAATTAAGAAAAAGTGATGGATTAACCAGTAAATGACCACAACTAAAAAAACACAATTTGCTCAAGCAATGGAGCAACATAAAGGCATTATTTATAAAATTGTGAATTCATACTGTCAAAACAAAGATGACCGACAAGACTTAGCCCAAGAAATATTAACAACGATGTGGCTAGCTTATGATAATTACAACAATGCTTATAAGTTTTCAACGTGGATGTACCGAATTTCGCTAAATGTAGCTATATCTTATTACCGAAGAGACAGTCTGCGAGAAGATAAAGCAAATGAAGAGTGCATAGTGAAGATTGCTGACTTATCGCAAGAAGATGAGAGCAACGAGGTGGTAAAGCAGTTATATGAGTTTATTGGTCAACTCGATAAATTAAATAAGGCGATTATGCTCCTTTATTTAGAGAGTGAATCTTACGAAAGCATAGCCAATAGCTTAGGGATCAGTAAAACCAATGTTGCTACGCGAATTAGTCGAATTAAACACACATTAAAACTTCAATTTGAAACACGGGATTCTTAAAATGAATTTAGATAACTTTAAAAGCGCTTGGCAACAACAAAGCACTGATACACATAGTGCTATTGAAATTAATCAAGCAAAGCTTGCTGAAATAAAAATAAATAAACAAGTAAAAGCACTTAATAAAATGAAATGGGCACGAATAATTGAAAGCTGTGTGTTTCTTATTATTATTGTACTGTTGTGGAAGTATATTGCTGCAGGCTTTACTTTTTCAGCGCCAATCATTTCAGCCTTTATTCTCAATCTGTTTGCCATCATTGGGCTTGCAGGAAATATTGGCCAAATTATTTTAATTTCAAACATTGACTATTCAAAACCAGTTAACCAACTACAAAAAGATTTTTACCGTGTTTGTTCTCATAAATTAGAATTGACCAAGTTGCTACTTATGTCAGTTCCCTTTTATCTTGCTTATGTTTTTATTGGGTTTGATCTACTTTTTGGAATTGATTTATATCAGTATTTAGAGCTGCACATGATTTGGTTTTACTCTTTGTCGTCAGTACTGCTTTTTATAGCTACAGCATGGGTATTTGCTAAATTAAATTATAAGAACATTTCTGAGAAATGGGTTAATGCGAGTGTTCAATTTATTGTTGGTAAACGTTTGGTCACTATGGCTGAGTTTTTAAATAGCTCTGAGTTAATAGAAAGTTAGTTATCAAATGCTGTGTTTGTGTAGAAAATAGTTAATGTTTTGTTTGCATAAACTCTTTAGATAATTGATTTTTTCTGCAATTAAGCTGCCAAATTTTTACATCGCTTCTATACTATGTAAAACGCGTAGTTAATGAGTTAGAAGTAGTGCCTGCCAGTAAAAATAATCTTGAGCAAGAAAACACAAAACTAAAGCGAGCGATTGCTGAGCTTACTTATGAACGAGATAAGTACAAAAAAATCTTTGACGCTTCGGCCGACGCGTATTCAGTTATCGATTTAAGCTCAGGTAAGTTTATAGAATGCAACCAAGCAGCTATTGATATGCACGGTGTTAATAGCATGGGCAACTTTTTAAACCTTAGTCCTGCTGACTTGTCACCCGAGTTACAACCTTGTGGTAATCGTTCAGATGTTTTAGCTAAAGCGCATATAAATTGCGCCATAGAACAGGGCTTTCATAGTTTTAAATGGATACATTCGCGTTTAGATGGCACAACGTTTAACTGTTTAGTTAGCTTGACTGGATTATTCATAGAGGGCAGTCAATTAATATTGGCGGTTGGTCGAGACATATCCGATATAGAAATAGCCCAAAAACAAATCAGTACCGAAGCTTCAGAAAAGCAGCGATTTAAACAAGCGTTTTTGGGAGAAAAAGAAAAGTTTGAAAAGTTTATTGATTTGGCACCCGTTGGTATTGCAATTAATTCAATATCTGGAGGCAACTTTGAGTTTGTGAATGAGGAGTTTGGCAGAATCACAGGCTATAGCGTTGATGAGTTAAATCAAATGGACTATTGGCAGCTCACCCCTGAAAAGTACGAAAAACAAGAATATGAACAGCTAGAATTACTTGCTAAATATGGCCAGTATGGGCCGTATCAAAAAGAATACATACATAAAAATGGGCATGTATATCCCGTATTATCATCGGGTATAAAAATTACAGATAGCAAAGGTGAAACATTTATTTGGTCTGTCGTTCAAGATATAGCTCATCAAAAGCAGAGTGAGCAACAAATTAAAACGGCGAAAGAAAAAGTGGATTCCTTTGCTTTACGAATGCAATTAGCCAATGACTCTGCGGGTATTGGTGTTTGGGAGTTAGATTTAAAAACAGAAAAATTAGTATGGGATTCTTGGATGTATAAATTATACGGCATCTCAGAGTTAGAGTTTTCCTGCACATACCAAGCATGGCTAGATAGAGTTCATGTTGATGACGCTGAACATAATGAGCGTATGTTGGATGAAGCAATCAACGGGGTAGGCATTTACGACCCAGAATTTCGCGTTGTACACCCTGATGGAAATATCCGGACAATTAAAGCAAGTGCAGAGGTATTGAGAGATTCAGATGATGTTGCCATAAAAGTAGTTGGTGTAAATTACGATGTAACCGAAAAAGTAGACGCAATACGAAAATTGTTTGATGCAAAGTTAGCTGCTGAAAATGCTGCACAATCAAAAAGTGACTTTTTGGCTAATATGAGTCATGAAATTCGCACTCCTATGAATGCAATTCTAGGTGGTTTGCAACTGTTAAAAAATATTAATTTACCTGAAGAGTTAAGGGCAGTACTTAAAAATGCCTCTTATTCGGGACAGAGCCTTTTAACTATTATTAACGATATTTTAGATTACTCTAAGATAGAGTCCAACCAACTACAGTTAGAAAAAGCATCATTCTCATTAACTGAGATATTAAATTCTATAGCCTATGACTTAGACTCCTTAGTTAGTGAAAAACGTATCGGCTTTACCGTAAATAAAGATGAAAGTTATAACGAATATTGGATAGGTGATTTAGTTAGAGTTAAGCAAATAATATTAAATTTAAGCTCTAATGCGGTTAAATTTACAGATAAGGGAAGTGTTAAAATAAACGCGAGCAGTAAAATTTATGAAGGAAAGGAGGCTATATACCTAGAGGTTGTAGACTCAGGAATAGGGATGAGCAAGGAAGTTACTGAGCACATTTTTGAGCGGTTTACTCAAGCAGACTCATCTACAACCAGGAAATATGGTGGAACAGGACTTGGCATGTCTATCACTATTAGTTTAGTTAAAATGATGGGTGGCGAAATTGATATCCAAAGTAAGCAAGGGCTTGGTACAACTGTCACGATTAAATTACCATTACCTAAAGCAAATAACATAGCAGATAAAGCCCCTAAAAAATCGTTTAAAGCGCCTAATTTACAGGGGAAAAAAATTCTTGTTGCCGAAGATAACAGTATTAATCAAGTGTTGATTAAAGCCATGATGGCTAAAACAAATGCCGATATTACAATTGTAGAAAATGGTCAATTAGCATTTGAAGCTGTTGGTTCAGAACGTTTTGACTTAGTACTTATGGATATTCATATGCCGGTTATGGATGGGATTGAGGCTAATCAACAGATAAAAACAATACTGCCAAATTTGCCTATTATTGCGTTAACAGCCAATGTAATGGATAAAGACGTAAAACATTACTACCAGCAAGGTTTCATCTTTCATGTACCTAAACCAATCGATATCAACGAGTTATATGGCACACTCAGGCGTTGTTTGTATTTAATCGGTTAATTAATGTTGGCTATATAAAATAAGGCCTGTCCAATAGAAAAGTATTTGGTTTTGAAAATAACATCAGCAGGGTTTAAAAACTGCTGACAAATTTCTCGTAGAATATTGTATGTAATACTAATCCGCAATAATACTTAATCATTTTTCGAGGCTAAACATGTCGCTACCTGCGTTACAAAATGTTCATTTAGATCAACTAAATAGTGATATTTTTGCCTAGCTATCAACACGTTTTTCCAGCCTCAAAATAGCTCACTTAATTAAGTGAATGGGTAAAATACTGGTTATTTTTCTATTTTACCTTTTAGAACATAAATTTCACCATCAAAGCTACCTTGAATAGTTAACCCTTGACCGGCAAGCTCTTTTAAGTATTCGATATGTTCTTCAGTGATGTGTTGCCCTGGAACTAATAACGGTATACCTGGAGGATAGGGGGTAACTAAACCAGCACAAATACGATTATTGCTTTTAGCAATAGGCACCGACTCGCGTTCGCCATAAAAAGCATCGCCTGGAATACACGCTAAATCGATGGCTGGTAAGCTTTCTGGCAAGCGAGAGCGCCTTGTTGATTTGGCTAGTTTTACTCTCCCACTATCAAGTTTTTTTAATGCATTGTATAAACGAATAATCTTTGAACGAGTACCACCAAGCGTTAATAATACCAAAATTGTACTGTGAGTGTATTTTTCTATTTCTAGGCCAATTTCATCTAATAAAAACTTATGAATGTCTTTTAATGAGTAGGGTAATTCACTAATATCGATAAGGATTTTTAGTGGATCGTGACCCATATTATCTTCACTAAAGTGTGGAAATATTTCCATAAAATCGTCTTTACCCAGCACTTTAATGTATTTCAACGATGCCATTTGTTGTTTAAATTCGTCGACATGGTTTAACAAGGCATTAAGTAATTTATAGCCTTCCATTTCCAATTGTTTTTGGCATACGTCAAGCGAGGCAATAAGCTGATACTTGGGCGATGTACTGGCGTAAATACTGTAAATTTCTCTAAAAAAATCTGCATCGAAGTCTGGATCATTCACATGAATATAAGACGCCTGTGAAAACGCCGATACCACTTTATGTGCTGAATGAGTGACATAATCGGCTCCAGCATGAATGGCTGAGTAGTAACGCAGGCTCGGGTGAAACAAAGAGTAAGCAAACCAGGCTTCGTCAATGAATACTTTAATGCCGTGTTGATGGGCAAAATCCACAACTTGTTTTAAATCGCTTAATAAACCATCGTAAGTACAACCGGTAAGCACCAGTAGTTTTGCATCGGTATTTTGCTCTATTGTTTGTTTTATATCGGCTAACGAAGGTGGCGCAAAAATACCATATTTAGGGTTTAATATACTCGATAAATAAATGGGTAAACTGGCTGATTGCAAAATGCCATAATGAACAGATTTATGACAATTACGGTCAATAATGACCTTATCCCCCTTACGTAACAGGGTTTGTAAAATAATTTTATTTGAAGTAGAAGACCCGTTAGTAACAAAGTAGGTATGCTTTACCTCAAACGTTGCAGCTGCAGATTCTTGAGCACGCCCAATGGTATTGGTGCTATCAGATAAAGAGCCTAACGAATCGACAGATACCGACAGATCGCCAACAAACACATTGCGGCCATAAAACTGATAGAAGTCTTTAATATAAGGCGAGTTTCTAAAGCTAGAGCCACCACTATGGCCCGGTGTGTGCCATGAATCGTTCGACTCGCCAACATAACGGCGATACGCAGTCCAAAACGGGGTTTCTGAACGGTCGTCAAAGTCGTTGATCATATAGCCTAAAATAGCTTCGGGGTCAGAAATAACCTCGTCTTTAAAGAAAAACGATTCAATTTCTTCTGACTCGTTGACTATTTCCAGTCCTTTAGTATCATCGCCAATTACATAAACTGGAAGCTCTAATCGAATGGCTTTTAACTGCTCAATAAAGCGGCTATACGTTCTCTCGCCAACCTTGTTTTGTAAATCCCAACTAAGTACAACAGCCTGAATATCACCATCTTCTTCAACACTTGTTATCGCATCTTTAAGCGTAAAACGCTCAAGAATATCGATATGGATATCGTCTCGCTCAAAATTTGGTATCGCTTTAGAGAGATTTGTAGACAACTCTTTCAAAGTGGCTTGGTCTTGCTCAATTAATAATATACGCAGTAAAGGCAACATAGGGGTTTTCGTAATAAAATCTTATAATACTCAGTAGCATAACCAATGCATTAGCACTTGTGAAATTAATACTTTGTAAATGTGCATTAATTATATTTTATGCACGTCCATGTTTAATGTTTCATTCTCAATAAAAGTTCACGCAAGCGAATGTCCTACAACTGTTTTAAAGTAAAAAGTTGATCACTATGCGTAAACTTATCTTTTACTCTGTTTTATCTTTAAACTCACACAAGTCTTCAATAATACAGCTGCCGCATTTAGGTTTGCGAGCAGTGCACACGTAGCGGCCATGCAGAATCAGCCAGTGGTGGACATCAACTTTGAACTCTTTTGGCACTACTTTTTCGAGCTTTTTTTCCACTTCAACAACGTTTTTACCCATAGCGAACTTGGTGCGGTTCGATACACGATCGATGTGTGTGTCGACAGCGATTGTCGGCCAGCCGAAGGCGGTGTTGAGTACTACATTGGCTGTTTTTCGACCTACGCCGGGTAGGGCTTCTAGGGCTTCGCGGTTTTCAGGTACGATGCTGTTATGTTTATCTACCAATATTTGGCACATTTTATAAACGTTGGCAGCTTTAGAATTAAATAAGCCTATGGTTTTTATATAATCACGGAGTTTATCATGGCCTATATCTAAAATAGCCTGTGGTGTATTTGCAACAGGGAATAGTTTTCTGGTTGCTTTATTAACACCAACATCAGTGGCTTGCGCTGACAGTGTAACAGCAACAAGTAACTCGAACGGGCTTGAATATTCAAGCTCCGTTTCTGGGTTTGGGTTGTTATCGCGCAAGCGTGTAAGTATTTGGTAGCGTTTTTCTTTATTCATATAACTTAAACGTACTTACTTAAAAAGCAGTACGTTTCCCCTTAAGTTAAACTGGTAACACGTGCACGAGGGCCTTTTTCGGCTTCTGGCGGTGCAATTTGTTTTGATTTTATTTGTGCATCAATCACATTTTTAGCGGCTATAAGTAACCCAAGCCCTAAAAATGCGCCAGGTGGTAAAATAGCAAGCAAGAACTGATTGTCAAAGCTAAACACTTCAATGCGTAAACTTTGTGCCCACGGACCCAGTAATAAATCGGCGCTGTCAAATAACGTACCTTGGCCAATGAGTTCTCGCATTGCACCCAGTACAACGAGTACAAGCATAAATCCAAGTCCCATCATTAATCCGTCAAAGGCAGATAAATGAATTGGATTTTTTGAGGCGTACGCTTCGGCGCGGCCTATAATGGCGCAGTTAGTTACAATTAGTGGAATAAATATGCCCAGCGATTGATAAAGTCCAAATGTGTAGGCGTTCATTAGTAATTGAACAATGGTTACAAACCCAGCAATGATCATTACAAAAACGGGAATACGTATATCTTTTGGTACCCAGTTTCGTACAATAGATACGCTTACATTTGATCCAATTAATACCAAAAGTGTTGCAAGGCCCAAGCCCAGTGCGTTTGTAACAGTCGATGTCACAGCAAGCAACGGACAAAGCCCTAAAAGTTGAACAAGAGCAGGGTTGTTTACCCACATCCCCTCTTTGTACAGTGTTTTTAATTCACTCATTGGCTTACCTCTTCACACTGGCTATTTGGGGCTGTAAAAATAGTATCAAACTCATTTTGCGCAAATAATACGGCGTTTTTAACTGAATTTACAACTGCACGAGGCGTAATTGTTGCCCCAGTGAACTGATCAAATTGGCCGCCATCCTTTTTCACAGCCCAGCGGTTATCGTCTTCACTGTGCACCGTTAAGCCTTTGAATGTGGTGATCCATGATGACTTTTTAATTTCTATTTTGTCGCCTAACCCTGGTGTTTCTTCGTGTTTAGTGGTTCGCACTCCCGCTACAGTTCCATCGCGTAATATGGCGGTTAAAAGCTTTATATCGCCACTGTAACCGTTTGGTGTTACGTGCCTAACAACAAGGGCGACTGGTTGGTTATTTTTTCGTGCACGGTAAATTACTTGCGAATTATATGGTCCTAGTCGTTCATCTTTAATAACGATACAGTCTTTCGACAAGTCATTGTCGTAGGTATTAGGGTCAAGTACTTCGTGCAATTGTGATGTTAAGTATAGTTGCTCTTGCTCTGCAATTTTATCCGCCGTTAATGCATCAATAGTTGCCACTAGCCCAGTAGTTACAAGGGCAAACGCAGTTAAAATAGCGCCGTTTTTTGCCATAGATGAAACAATCATTTTACTGCTCCATGGCCATAAGTACGTGGCTGTGTGTAGTAGTCAATAAGTGGTACTGCAATATTTAGCAATAGTACTGCAAAGGCAACCGCATCAGGAAAACCACCAAAAGTACGAATTAAATAAACAAATAACCCAATTAGTGCGCCGTAAATCAAGCGACCTTTATTTGTGGTTGAGGCCGAGACTGGGTCGGTTGCAATAAAAAATGCGCCCATCATAGTTGCGCCACTTAGCAAGTGGAATACAGTACCCGGCTCTGTGCCCGGTGCCGCTATGTAACCAATAGCACTGCATAATGCTAAGCTACAAATAAAACTGACAGGAATATGCCAGTTAATTACTTTTTCTTTTAGTAAATACACCCCGCCAGCTAAAAAACCAAGGTTAACCCACATCCAACCTTGGCCTGCCCATTCGTTAAAAATAGGCTTTTGCATGCTTTCGCTCACTGTTAAACCATGAGCTACATCTGTTTTGATAGTGTCTAGTGGCGTTGCCATTGTAGTGCCATCAACACCAGCACGTACTTGATCTAAGCTATAACCAGTAGAGGTAAAGTCCGTAAAAATAAGCCGTAATTGTTCTGTAAAGCCAATAGGGTTACTTGCTAGATCTGTAACAGGTAACCACGCAGTCATTTGCACAGGGAACGATACCAGTAGCAAAACATAAGCTGCCATAGCGGGGTTAAATAGGTTAAAACCTAAGCCACCATAAAGCTGCTTTACAATCACTATGGAAAATAAACAACCAATAATAACAATCCACCACGGTGCAAATGGTGGAATACTCAAGGCAAGTAACACCGCGGTTAACCATGCGCTGCCGTCACTTAATGCAGGCCAAACAGGGCGCTTACGTATTAGCATTACTGCTGCTTCAAAAGCTGTGACAGCCACAAAAGCAAGGACGAGTTGAATAAGTACACCTGTACCAAAAAAGAAAACTTGAGCAATGAGTCCAGGTATACACGCAGCAATAACGGTTAGCATTAATCGTGTTAGCGATTTATGGCTATGATTATGCGGCGCACTGGCCATGGTTAATTTCATGACTGATCATTTCCTTCTTTTTGTAACTTTTTGGCTTTGGCGCGAGCAATAGCGGCGGCCACTGCAGCTTTTTTCTTTTCGGCGGCGGTTTGTTCTGGGGTAGCTTCACTTGGCGTTTCAGGCTCAGTTATCGCCACTTGATCAGTATCTTCATCGCTTTGTGTTTGCTGCGCCTCTTTTGCCGCTTTTTTAGCTTTAGCACGGGCAATAGCAGCCGTTACAGCCGCTTTTTTGTTCTCTGCTACAGAGTCTGTTTGTGGCTTTTGAGGTTTAACATTATCGGTTTGCGGCTCGTCAACACTTGGCTCAGTCGATTGCTCAGTGTGTTGTGCCTCTTTTGCTGCTTTTTTTGCTTTAGCGCGGGCAATTGCGGCAGCTACAGCCGCCTTTTTGTTATCTGCTGGAGAGTCTGTTTGTGACTCTTCAGATTTAACATTACTGGTTGATTTGTCGTTGAGACTTGGCTCATCTGGTTGCTCAGCAGCTTTAGCTGCTTTTTTAGCTTTAGCACGAGCAATCGCGGCGGCTACAGCCGCTTTTTTATCATCAGTAGGCGATGCTGTATCGGCATCATCTGTATTAGCTTGAGCAGCTTGCGCTGCCTTTTTAGCTTTAGCACGAGCAATTGCAGCGGCCACGGCTGATTTTTTATCATCAGCTGGTGCCGTATTGGCATCATCAGGATTAGTTTGAGCACCTTGTGCTTGCGCTGCCTTTTTAGCTTTAGCGCGAGCAATTGCGGCAGCGACTGCGGATTTTTTGTCGTCAGGGGTTGTAGCGTCTTCAGAAAGCTCTTTTTGCTCTTTATATTTGCGAGCTTGCTCTTTGCGCAGTGCTCGCTCTTTAGCGACTTCACTATTATCTGGCTCAATCTCTGTATTTTGGCCTTCAAGTTTTTTGGCTTTTGCGCGAGCTATTGCAGCAGCAACGGCTGACTTTTCATTGCCATCGTTCGATTTGTTTTTAACACGGGCAAGGGCATCCGCTACTTTTTGCTTTTCATCATCAGATTTAGCTGGTGCCTTGCGCTTATGACGGTTTTTACGTTCTTCTTGCTCACGCTCTAAACGTTCTTTGCGCGCATCAAAGCGTTCTTTTGCTCTATCTGCTTTTATTTTTTCAGCTTGTTGTTCTTTTATTTCAACTTTAGCCACTCGGTAATATTGCACAAGTGGGATTTCGCTTGGGCACACATACGCACAGGCACCACATTCAATACAATCAAACAGGTTATGTTCTTGGAGTTTGTCGTACTCTTTAGATTTTGCAAACCACTGTAATTGTTGCGGTAGTAACGAAGCCGGGCACGCGTCTGCACACGCACTACAGCGTATACAGGCTTTTTCTGGTCCTGGCTCTGCAAGCTCTTTATGATCAGGGGCTAAAATACAGTTAGTTGTTTTAATTATACCAATCCGTACGGTGGGCAATGTAAAGCCCATCATTGGGCCACCCATTACAACACGTTGTTGTGGTACTGGCGAAAACCCTTGGCAGTCGAGCAGGTGTTTGATTTCTGTACCTAATAAAGCCCATACATTACCTGGTTTGTGTATAGTGTTACCCGTTACTGTAACCACTCGCTCTATAAGAGGTTTCCCTTCGTAAACAGCTTGTTGTACAGCATAAAGGGTACCTGTATTGTGCATGAGTACACCAATATCAGCAGGAATTCCCATGCTGGGTACTTCACGATTAGTCAGCAGTTTTATTAGTTGTTTTTCGCCACCTGAGGGATAAACTGTTGGCACGGTTTGAACAATAATTTTGTTGTTATGTTCAGCCGCTTTAGTCATTGCAGCAATAGCTTCTGGCTTATTGTCTTCTATGCCCACAATACAAATTGTTGGGTCTAAAAGTTGCTGCATTAATTCGATGCCTTGGATAATTTCAGCAGCGTGCTCACGCATTAGTGTGTCGTCAGCGGTTATATAGGGTTCACATTCCACAGCATTGACAATAAAGAAGTCTATTTTTTGCTTTGTATCGGCCTTGATATAAGTTGGAAAACCAGCGCCACCCATGCCACTGATACCCGCTTGATGAACTATATCAACTAACTGCGTATGGCTTAGTGTTTTTGGCTCACTTATTGGGTTAAGTGTGCACCACTCGTCTCTTCCATCAGGCTCAATAACAACACTTAGCTCTGGCAGTGCAGACGGGTGAGCCGAGGGCTTTGGCGCTATTTCTGTAATAACACCCGAACTAGGAGCATGTACTGGTACAGACCAGTTAGCAACGGGTTTAGTTAAAGCTTGACCTTTAAGTACGCGTTGGCCTTTTTCTACAAGTAATTTACCATTAGCGCCAATGTGTTGTTTTAGCGCAACTACAAGTTTGTCAGGTAGTGGAAGGCGAGCAATATTTGCACCGTTAGAAAGTGATTTTTGCTGTGGAGGATGCACGCCGCCAGGAAATTGCCAAACAGTACCTTTTTGTATTTGTTCAAGTAACTTTTCCACTCAAACCTCTAATCTATTTGTGTAACAGGAATAGCATCTAACTGCCATTTCCAGTTTTGTTTTGTTTCAGCAACCGGTAGCATATCAATACAATCTACAGGGCAGGGCTCAACGCATAAATCACAACCTGTGCATTCGTCTATTAAAACAGTATGCATTTGGCGAGTAGCACCTACAATGGCATCTACAGGGCAGGCTTGAATACATTTGGTACAGCCAATACATTCGTCTTCGCGTATGTATGCAACGGTTTTAATTGGCTCGGCTTGCTCTCCACCGGCAAGGGGTTTCTCATCAACGCCCATCAGGCCAGCAAGCTTTTTCATGGTGGCTTCACCACCAGGCGGGCACTTATTAATTTCATCCCCATTGGCAATTGCTTCTGCATAGGGGCGACACCCTGGGTAACCACATTGACCACATTGCGTTTGCGGTAAAATGGTATCGATTTGTTCAACAATGGGGTTACTTTCTACGCGAAAGCGTATTGCAGCAAAGCCTAAAATTAACCCAAAAACCAGCGCGAGTGAGCCAAGCGCAATTAAGGCATAAAACAAGGTCATATTAAAATTTCACTAATCCGGTAAAACCCATAAACGCCATAGACATAAGGCCGGCGGTTATCATAGCAATAGAGGCACCTTTAAAAGGTGTTGGAACATCAGCAGCAGCAAGGCGTTCGCGCAGCGCTGCAAATAGTACGAGCACTAATGAAAAGCCAACCGCAGCACCAAAACCATACACTGCTGATTGTAAAAACGAGTGGTCTTCTTTTATATTAAGTAAAGCAACACCTAGTACTGCACAGTTTGTAGTGATAAGTGGTAAAAATATACCCAATAAACGGTAGAGTGTAGGGCTTGTTTTACGTACCACCATTTCTGTAAATTGCACTACAACGGCAATAACTAAAATAAAGCTCATGGTGCGTAAAAATTCTATATCCAAAGGGATTAAAATATACTGATTAACCAAGTAACTAGTTACTGAAGCAAGCGTAAGTACAAAGGTGGTAGCTAAAGACATGCCGATTGCTGTATCAAGTTTTCCTGATACACCCATAAACGGACATAAGCCTAAAAATTGTACTAACACAAAGTTATTAACTAGAACGGTTCCAATCAATAACAATACATATTCAGTCATGCGAGCCTCGCGCTTTTAAAGTCCCGTGTATTATCCTTTTTTCTGCTCTGATTAACAACATGTGCAGTGATTATCATTTAAATAAACATTATTAAATTAACTAACAGTATTAATGATGTAATAGACCTATGAGTTAGACATACTTTTTTCTTTAACATGATGACTTTAATCATACTAATTTGAGGGGGGGCAGTGATCACCGTAGCGCTAAATAAAGGGGAAGGGCACAAACAAAAAAAGAGCAACGAGTGCTCTTTTTTAAAATAGGGGGTTAAATATCTTTCGGCTTTTCGATGTAGTAGCCTTGAACGCCATCTAAGCACAAGGTTTCTATTATGTGTTTTTCTTCTTGGCTCTCTACACCTTCGGCAAATACACTCACGCCAATTCTGTGTGCTAGGTCTACCATTAGACGCATAAAGTATTGATTATTTTTATCGTCTTCTAAACCGCGAGTGTAACTGGCATCCATTTTTATAAAATCGGGTTTTAAATCACGGAAAAACTTGAATGATGTTAAACCGACACCAAATCGCTCAACGGTAATACGTGCACCTACTCGGTGAATCATATCAATAAAGCGTTTACTGGCTTTAATATTTTGTTGTAAACCAAACTCACTTACTTCGAAAACGAGTTTAGATGCGATATGGGTATCTTTTAATAGGCGACGCTCTAGCCAAATTACAAACTGATCGTTATGTGCACTTGAGGCCGTTACATTTAAGCCAAAGAATTTCTCGGATAAATTACGGCTTTTCACTTTTTCAAGCGATGAGTCAATAATAAGGCGGTCAATTTCTATTGCCATATCGAGTTTTTCAGCCATGGCTAAAAACGATGCAGTAGGGAGCATTTGGTTATCTTCGGTTTTAAACCTAACCTGTATCTCGGCGTATGCCTTAATGCTTTTACCCAAAGGCATAATATTTTGCATTACTAAATGCACGCGTTTTGATTCAATAACTTCGTTTATTACTTTACGCCAGTTTTGGTTACCAAAGCCTGCGCTTACATTATTAACTAAATCGGTTTCGCGTTGTACGTGCCATGCATTAGTTTGCTTAGACTGAGCCATACTCATCGCGTTATCTACCACCGAAAGCAGCTCGCCTAATGGTTTACCTTTTTCGTAACCCACAATGCCGGTATTAGCCACAGAGCTTAATTCTTGGTTTTGTTGATATTGAGTGAAGCGGGACTGTAAGTTTTCACCAAAACGCTCAGCTTCTTTAAGCGGTGTATGCGGTAAAATAACAGCAAAGTCAGAGCTGTTTAGTCTAAACAATTGGCTGCCAGTATAAGTGCCGCTCAAGTGTTTAATTATATCAGCAACACCCCTTACGTACTCGTCACCTTTTTGGTAGCCACGGCTTTGATTAATTGCTTGTAACTCACTACAGCGCACCATAGCTAACGAGCCAAACGTACTTTGCTCGCAGTTCTCGATATGCTTTTCATAATACTCAACAAACATATTTCGGTTACCTAAAGAAGTGATAACGTCTTTATAGGCTTCTTGTTTAATGCTCATTGCTGCATTTTGTATATCTTGACTTTTAGACTTTAAAAAGTGCGATAACCGGTTAAAGCTTGGAACTAAATCTTTCCCCAGCTTTTTGAGACTAGAACCATCGAGTGCAGTTTGTAGATCGTCATCAACTTGGTTTTGGTTAATATAAATATCAATGATGTCAGATACTGTAGTGCTGATATTTTTGTTCAGCTGGTAAAAAATTGACTTAAGTAAGATGATAGGAATGATCACCAACACCGCAGATATAAGTATTACTATGAAGAGGGCCGTTTGTAGCTGCGAAGCTAGTTGTTGAATGTTGAGCGTAAATTCTACTTTTACATCTGCTGCATCGTTGACAGCAAATTGGGGGCGTATAGAGTTAAATTGAGACTGAATAAACTCGGCGAATGCTGGCAACTCTTCAGACGAATTAACACTGAAAACTTCCGCGCCTTGATAATCTCTAAGCGTGAAGTTTGAAAAGGTATTGCCGTTTGCAATTGATTTTTTTAAATTTTCTGCAGAAATATCGTCTATAGACAGCTCATTTATATACTTACTAACGGTTACTTGAGCACTTTTTTGTGCTTCGCTCACCGCGTTATCAAAGCCCACTGAAATGAAGTAGCTTCCTGCTGCAACACACAATAACCAAGATATTATTTGTATTAAAATAAGTTTTTTAAATCCAGCCATTTTTTCAATCTTTTTGATATTACAGAGGAAAGGAATCAAGTCCTTGATTATTTAACTAAATGCAACATTTATTAGTTTTTTTTCAATGTTTTAGTTCTAGAGTAGAAGGGTAGTGGAAATAGTAGTAAATGTCTATGGAATTGTTGAGAATTGGCTCCCCCTCCCCGACTCGAACGGGGGACCTGCGGATTAACAGTCCGTCGCTCTAACCAACTGAGCTAAGGGGG